>JALTZJ010000025.1 GCA_027046245.1 Acidilobaceae archaeon | reverse complement strand
GAGAAACTTCCGTGAGATAAGCCAGAAACTAAAGAGGGATCCCAAGATAGTAGCAAGGTACCTGCAGAAGGAGCTGGCAACAGCAGCTCACTACGACGAAGATAGCGGGCAGCTAGTGTTGAATGTTAAGGTTTCCAGAAGAGTAATAAATCAGTTCCTACAGCTATTCCTGAAACAATACGTACGCTGCCCCACCTGCGGCAGCATAGATACAAGACTAGAAAGAGTAGGCAGAACATACATAATAAAGTGTGAAGCTTGCGGCGCAGAGCAGCCAGTAAAGCCATTCTAGAATAATTAACCTCTAAGCAAATAGTTTCAATGATAGCAAAACACTCGGTACCCGAGACCCAGCTAATCGCTACGTGATCGCAAGCCGTTCTCCAAGAAGGATCCCAACGTGGGGGAGGATGAGACGGCCGTGACGGGACCCCGCCCTCCCATTAAGGGAGGAGGAAAGGGCGGGGGGTGAAGAGCCGTGTTTTATCTGACCAGCAGCGAGCTTTAAGCCCTCCCGGGTATGGCTAAACCCTGCGTGGGGGTAGCTGGGGAATGACCAGGGCCGTGGTGTGCAAGGTAAAGGCTGGTGAAAAGGAGATAGTTATTGATGAGCAGGTACTAGCGATCCTCAGGAGGTATAGAACTACTGAGATGACGTTAGAAGAGCTGGCAGCGGCGCTAGGCCTCGACAGCTGGGAAGAGGCATACGACTTCGTGAAAAATGTACCAGCATGGATCCTAAGCATAGAACCGACACAGTGGAAGACCATGAGGACGATGAGAACTGTTAAAGAGGAAATGGCTGTAGAGAGGAAAAGGAAATAGAAGAGTGTGAGTTAGTAAAGGCCGAAACCCGAGGGGGTACCCTCCCTCATCACATAGAGATGACTGAAAAACGTAATCATAGCTATTTCAGGGTTTAACGGTTATTTGGCTTGCCAGCGTTGTTATAGGCGAGCTGCAAGAGCATAAATAAAATATTATGGTGTCATAGCTTCCACTGTAGCCATCCATTTATCGTTGAGTGAGGTATGAATCATAGATGGTGGCGATGATGAGTCAAGCCCTTTGCGGAGCCGGTGAAGACAGTGGCCAGGTCTGAGCTGTCACCGAGGGGCAGCGACACCCCTATTAAGGGGGGCAATTATAAGCTATCTACTATCCCTGGGAGGGGGTTTCCCTCCTCCCCTGGACCCCTGACGGGTCCTCGGTATACGGGTGGTTTGCCGAGTATACCGTGATTGCTTTCAACTGGCTCGGCATGGTTTGCAATCCGAATACAATTCATTTGTGGGTTTACCGTGGGGATACGTGTCTTTAGCCGAGAGCTGACACTCCGTTAGGCTTGGTAATACTAGGATCCGGATACTAGGGAGGTAGACCTGGTTATGCCGCGTAAAATTGAAGGAGAAGGGGTAATACAAGTGATATGTAGTAGTTGTGGTTTTACTTATCATGAGTATGTTATCGGTAGTTCTGGCAACAAGAATAAATATATAGGACCGCCTACTCCGGCGAAGGCCCTTTCAGGCTTCGACGGGAGGATGTGCCCTATTTGCGGGAAGCCTGCTAGCGTTGTGAAACCGCGCCGGGTAGTCTTTATGACGGAGAGAGAGTACGTGGATAAGGTTAAGCTAGTTGAGGTAAAGGCGCGTAACGGCGACGTGCTCATGAAGTTCGTAGTAATAGATGATATCGACGAGGTGCATGCTCTCCAGGTTAAGAAGGCCGTCGAGGAATCAGCAAGCGCTATGTACCCTGGCGCAGCGCCCCAGGGCGTGGTAGCCAGTGCCTCGGAGGCTGTGGACGGGGCTTCAAGCATCTAGCAGTGCCTCCTCCACGGCTTTTACTAGGGCCTGGTATACTCGAGCGCTGCATTCCTTCTTGTACTCTCTAAGCAAGCCTTGTATTTCGTTGCAGCGCAGCTCGGGGAAGCGCGGTAACAGGCCCCCTATTAGTCTTGCAGCGTTACCGCAGCCTTCCCCGGCACTATCAAGGTCCACTATGAGAGCCATAGATAGATTATAGCTAGTGAATACGACGTTCCGCCAAGGCCTGTGAATCTCGTGGTGCAGTATGCTGGCGGAGTCTAAGGCTCTAGCGGCTCTGAGAGCCCCTGCGATAGCCTTTACACGCTCATCTTTCAATGCTTCAGCGAAAACAGGGCCCTCGACTAGTTCCATCACTATAACGTCTCGGTTCCAAGCTAGGGGCCTCGGAGAAGCGCCGTGCCTTGCAGCCTCGTAGAGGCGGTGAGCCTCATTCTCTAGGGTGTCCCTCCTACTGTCGAGCCTTCTAACCTTAACAGCTGCGACTACACCTCGGGCAATGCCTGACAATATGATGCCTGTATGGCCTTTACCTATGACGCCGCAGACCCTTTCTACGCCTAGAACCTCAAGGCTAGCGATCCTATCGAGGCATCCGGGGCGCCCTGGAGGGTAGCAGGGGAGAGGCCACCCCCTGCTAGGGAAGAGTTCTAGCGGCGGGCTAGGGCAAGTCTTAGCCAGGAGGGCGTGGGATCTGCTAGGCGAGCTGCCTCGATGCATCTAGCTCCCCCGGGGCACTCTTCCACGTGCAAGCCTCTCGTGCCTGGTATCCCTGGAAGCCTCGATAGCATTCTCCTAGTAACACTTACTATGTTAGCCTCTCGCCTCGGCCTCACGCCAGCTATGAAGCCCTCCCCAGTTATCCAGGCTAGGGCTCCTTGCTTGCCTCTCGCGGCTAGGAAGCCCTTCACTCTGCCATGAACGCCCCACGCCTCAGGACCTTCAACTACTTCGACTGGCGCGAGGTGCGTCTCAAGAGAGCCTATGAAGGCCATAGCAGTGCCAGCCTCATCTGTTTGGAGAGAGTAGTGCGTCACTGGGAAGCCACTCCGCTTGAGTGCACTGAAGAGAGCCTCAGCCACCCTCTTAAGCCTGCCCCAGAGCGAGTCCGGAGGAAGCACTGTAAAATCGCCCTCGAACACTACTAGGACGCCGGGCAGTGGCTTCGGATCGACGGGAGGCTGGAGGGCATGGAAATAGAACGTAGAGGGCTCCTCTAGGTAGAGCCGTGCAGCCAGAATGAACTCTGCCAACCTCCTCCTCGTGACAGCGGCTGCAACATTCCTATCGGGATCTACGGGATCGGGCACCAGCAACGGCGAATCAGGGTACCGACGCTTCAACCTATCCAGAGATCCCCACCCCTCCGGGTCAAAGTAAACCGGGGGCCTCCACCTAGACGCCTCTTCAAGTAAAGCCCTGAAGCCGCCCGCTGCTATGATTAGAACCTCGCTCAGGTAGCCGCTAAAGCCGCCTACACGAGTCTCTGCCCCGTAAACGCCTATCCCTTTAAGGAAGCTCTTGAGCAGCCGTATATCATCTGCTAGGCACCTGTTCCTCTCAAGCCGCCTGACAACCCACTCCTTATGAAAAGGGGTCCTCTCAACCCCCATGACTCCTCGCGGCTCACTAAGGAGGGGAGCAGGCACTACATCCGCCTGTAAGCCCATTAGCTGGACAGTCAGGTAGGGGTGTTCACTGTACTTAGCGGTAGCTGGCAAGCCCCTAAGGCATCTCCTTAGCAGCTCTTCCCCGCGAGCCTTTATCCAATCCCTGTCTCTATTGATTAATACGAATACGTCTAGCTCCCACTTGTCCCTCAGCATAGTGCCCTTTGCATAGCTACCTACAGGCTCCACACGCCACTCAACGCCCGGCAGCTCTTTCGCTAGGCACGACTCTAGCTTTTCCTTGATGAGGGATAGGAAGCTGGATAGGATTAGTAGCTGGCGCCTCGTAGGCTTTACGGCTCTGAGAGCCTCCTCCTCGACCCTTCCACGGCTGCACCTCAACTACTCTTGACCTCCATTAGCGTCTCGTAGATCGGGCCGCGCCTAGTTAGAGTGCTCTTCTTTAGCCTCACACTTGTAACAGTAAAGCTGCCCACCTCGTAGTCCTGCATCTCGTTTATCAGCTTAACAAGGGCCTGCAGGTTCCTAGACCCCTTTATCCTAGCAAGAGTCAAGTGGGGATGGAACTCCTTATCGTCAGGCCTCACGCCGAGCCTCCTCAACCCCCTCTCGATCTCATCCCTCAGCGCACGCAGCTCCTCGACCCCCTCTCTAACCCCTATCCACACAACACGCGGCCGCATAGGCGAGGGGAACGCTCCTAGGCCAACGAGCCTAACCGTGAAAGACCTGAAGGCGAGACCCTGTAGAACCTCACGCTTAATCTCCTCTACGACGCCCACCGGGACTTCTCCTATGAAACGCAGAGTTATGTGGAGGTTCTCCGTCTCCACAGGCTTCATAGGAACTCCTGTCGATACCACGCTATCCTTGATACGCTCTATCCTAGAGAGGAGCAGGGGATCCTCTATGTCAACCGCTATGAAGACCCTTAGCACCCCGTACGCCAGCCCCCAGCACCCCCAGAAAAATAGCTTGGAGGCCGCGTGGAAGGGATTAAAGCAGGAGAGTAGGGGACCAGGATCCTAGCGATGCGGTTCTCAGGGTCTTTACGGTTGAATGCCTAGGTCGCCGCACGAGACTATCCTGCCAGGCTCCGGCACTTTCTCTAGGTAGCCGGCCTCGGCTGCCAGCCCCCAAATCTCTATCATGGCGTCCTTCAGCTCCTCAGTTATGCAGAGACCTGTATACATCTGGTTCCTCTCCCATACAACCCTAGCAACTTCAGGATCGAGCTTGTATAGGTCAATCAGCATCTGGATAGTGCGCTCGCTTTCATTGTTCCAGAACATGGCAGCGTTGCGATGAGCCTCAAGCACCTTCAGTAGGAGGTCGCGGTCCTCAACCACCTCAGCCCTGGCAACCCAGACTAGCATGGGCATCTGCGTGTCTCCATAGTACTCCCTCCAGAGATCCTGGTAGCTTGCCACTACGTTGAACCCATACTTGGTTATGGCTAGGCTAACAATGGGATCCCATATCACGCCTGCATCAGCGTCTCCCCGCAGGATAGCGTCTAGCACCTCGCTGGGCCTCACGTTTATAATGATGACGTCGCTGTCGGGACCCTCAGTAACGTTTATGCCGTATAACTGCTTCATGAAGCTCTTGAAGAGATAGTAGGTGCCGCTACCCACTACTGCAGCGACTCGCTTGCCCTTAAGGTCTTCTGGGCTCTTGATGCCGCTGTCCGGCGGAGCAATAATAGCCTG
>JALTZJ010000024.1 GCA_027046245.1 Acidilobaceae archaeon | reverse complement strand
GTGTTGAGCTGGAAACCCCCGGTCCCTGTTATCGACTTCCACACACACCTACCATGGTGGGTCAAGAAGCCTGAAGGAGCGTGCAGCCGCCTCCTCCTAGAAGCCGACATGGCCGGGGTGGAGAAGCTAGTAGTAATAGGAGTGAAGGCCAGCGAGGAAGCCCTCCGCAGAGTAATAACCCCCAGGCTAATAGAGAACCTTGCCAGGAGCAACTACGACCTCCTCTTCTACAGCGGCATAGCCTACCTCGACAAGATGATAATGAACCCCGAGGAAGCCGCAGAGTGGCACCTAGAGGAGCTGCGCCGCCACACCCGAGGCCTAAGCGACGTGCTAGCGTGCAGCGAAGCCTCGCAGGGGAGGGCGGCGCCGGTGGCTAGCTACGACCCAGACCTCGGGCCACACGGGTTCGCCGAGAAGGTGAAGAGACTAGAAGGCAGGCTGCTCGGAGTAAAGATCTTCCCCACATTCCATATGATAGACCCCTCAAGCCCCCGACTAGACCCGGTCTACAGGGCCACCGCAGAGATAGGGGGAGTAGTCGTCATCCATACAGGCTGCGACCCAGGAGTATTCGAGTTCCCAGAGATGTGCAGCCTCGCAAGACCAAGCCTAGTAGAGAAGGCAGCAAGAAGACACCCAGATACGCCATTCATAGTAGCACACCTAGGCGCCTACAGCGCCCTAAAACCGGGAATATTCTTCGATGAGGCAGTCAAAGCGCTAGAAAGGGACAACATCTACGCAGACACAAGCGCCAGTGACCCCCTCTACGTGGAGAAAGCCGCGAGGGAGGCGGGAGCAGACAAGCTACTCTTCGGCAGCGACTACCCCTACGTCGCCGGCCAATCAATAGCAGAAGCAGTAAGAGACATACTATCACTAAGCCTAACCGAGAAGGAGAAGAGAAGGATACTCAGGGAAAACGCAGCCAAACTACTAAGAAACCAAACCAGCTGGAACACCTGGATATAAGCAGAGGAGGCGCGGTGAATACGTCCCCGGGCCCCGTCATCCCATGAAAGCCCCGAGACCGCCACGGGGGCGTCAACGGGGCCCCCCGGCGCCATAATTATCCTAGAGAGCAGCAACCGCTTTATAAACAAGCATCATCGAATTATGTCATCCAAACCGCTCCCCAGCCAGGATCCCAGCCAACACCACTTAGCTCCCCGGAGAATAGAGGGCTTTTTAGCCCAGGACTACCCGGTACAAACTCCACCCCCAGACAGTCCCCCCGGGGCGATCACTGTGATCATGGATATGCTTGGTCTTCTCTTTTGTTAATTCTGGGCCGGTTGATGCTTTTGTGTATCGTGGGGATTTGTACCGGTTTGATGCTCCTGGTGAGGGTACGGTTGTGGAGAGTTTCCCGGTTAATCGTAGGGTTTCTGTGGGTGGGGAGCTGAGTGTCTCTGTGCCTGTGGATACTTTGGAGGCTGCCCTGTTCGGGTCTGGAGAGCCGCTGCGTTTCACCCTCGTGTCTGACAGGGGTGCGGGCACCGTGGCAGTGCCGCCGCCGAGGACGGAGCTGTACATACACGTCACGCTCCCCAGCTGGGTGACGGTTGACGAGGTGGCGAGCGACAACAAGTGGTACACCGAGACAAACTACGGCAGGAATGATGCGGAGCCTAGGCTCCGGGTCGACTGCGTCGCCGGCGCCACCCTAGAGTGGCCGGCGGTGGAGGGCCCCGAGGACGAGTTTACCGCGCAGTTCGTGGAGCTGGTGCCCGCTACACTACGCGGCTTGGCACTATAGATTTAACGCGAAGTACACAGAGTAGCTTGATACTCTCATGATTGTGCTGTATGACTCCTCCGGAGGGGCTCGAGGGTCCCGTTTTAGATGGCGTCTTTGATTCTGCGTGCGAGGAGTGTTAGGGCTAGGATTGTCCATGTAGTGGATGATGCTAGGCATGCTGCTGCTAGCCCTGGCGTGGCTCCCGAGCGGAGGGCCTCTACTGCAGGGGCTAGCGGGTTCACAATCATCGCTAATACTAGTGCCTCTCCTGGTAGGGCCGATGCTGGGTAGTATAGGGGCGTCGCGTATTCTGCCAGGGCTATGGCTGCTGTGGCTGCTATACTCGCGGCTTGCGGGCTCCTGAAGGGATACGTAACCACTATGGCCGCCCCGGAGAGGCCTATAGCTGCTGCAGCCAGCAGCGGAGCTGCAACAATAGCCTCTGAGAGGCTTGGGTAGCCGTAGAGTAGTGTTAGCACCGTGAGGCCTATGAGTGAGAGCCCCGCTGTGAAGGCCCCGTTAACCACTAGCCTGGCAGCCGCTACGCGCCAGGCCTTGACGCCCGATAGGAGGAGGTGCGAGTATACGCCTGTAGAAGCTTCAAGCACCGTGAGGAGGGCCAGGGGGAGGCCTGCTAGGGCCGCCGCCAGCCCGGCTAGCCCCGGTGCTACCATCCTCGCCACGTCTTCGCCGAGCCCGGCTTCAAGGCCCCTAGGCAAGAATAGCGCTGCCACTAAGCCTGCTATCATGGGCGCCGCTAGAGCGTGGCTACCAGAGCGTAGGGTCCTACGGGCCATGTACCCTGCTAGGACGGCTAGCTGCCCTGCTTCACGCAAGCCCACTCAACCCCCGCGGCCTCCCTGCCTATCACCGCCAGGGCCTCCAGTGCCGCCTCGACGCTGGCAGCCTCGATTCGGAGCTTGACCATCACCTCGTCAATATTAATTATTGGGAGGCCCTCTGCCTGTGACAGCCTTGCAGCAGCCTCCGGGGATACAGTGAGCGGCAGGCCCCCCTCCAGCGGGATGCCTAGCCGCTCGGCGAGCCACGATACGTCTACCTGGTAGTCAACGCTGGCCACGCCCTTAACGGATCTAAACCTAGAAACAGGTATGCCGCCTCTGAAGAGTGCGCGAGCCTCAACAACATAGGAGCCCCCGCCGCCCCGAGCGCCAGCCTCCCCTGGGGCTTCAAGCGTTATAGGCCTCCTGAAGGAGCCACCACTAAGCTCCACAGCATGATAGGAGCCCGCTAGCCGTGCAACAAGCTGAGCAAACCCCTCATCATGAGTAACAACTACTACGCCCCTAACATGGGAGAGGCTCTTAGCTACTAGCTCCGCAGCGAGCCTCCTACCCCGGCTATCCAGGTTCTCGCTGGGCTCGTCAAGCACCATGAGGCCCCCGCGGGGTACACACGAGAATAGCCTAGCAAGGTCAACCCTCTTCCTCTGACCACTGCTGAGCAGGCCCACCGGCCTATCAGGCACCCCCTCAAGCAGAGCGTCAACGCCCAGAGCCGCACCACCACGGCACAGCCCCCGGTGAAGCCCTACAGTCTCGCCGGGAGCCAGGGCAGGGTCTAGCCGTGGAGGGCTCAGAGAGCCCCGCACAAGGCCTAGACCTGCTGCCTCCCTAGGACTCCTCCCCAGAACCTCAACCCTGCCAGCCTCGGGCTCGGCCAAGCCCATGAGTAGGAGGGCAGTACTAGTCTTCCCGCTACCATTAGGTCCATAAACTATGGTGAGCCCCTCAGGCACCTCAAGGCTGGCCTCCCTCAGGGCTCGGAAGCTCACCCTCTCAAGCCTGGCCACCGCAGACCCGCTCATAGCTCTCCCTCGCCTCCACCTCAAGCTCCTCTCGGCTCATAGAGGCAATCCTCTCGAAGCCCAGCCTGTAGAGGAGATCCCTAGCGGTCAACGCCGCAGTCGCAAAGAGACTAGGCTCGACGCCCCTCACGACAGCGAGAACCTCCAAGAAATTACCTCCTGATAGCGCTGCAGCTGCCAGCCCGGCAACACCTCCAGGAACCCTGGGAGCCCTAGATTCTCTCCACGACAATAGCTCGTCTAGACTCCTGCAGTCCATCAGTTTCAACCCCTCTAATACTCTACCTGCGCAGTCATGACTAACTGCTCTAAGAGCCTCGATGGCTAGAGCAGTAGCTAGACCTCTACAAGCCACACAGGCCCTCGCATCCCCCTCTTAGCTAGGGCCGAGAGGGCAGCACTGTGGAGAGCAGAGAATAAGGCCTCCCCTAAAGGCTTAGAAGCGTCTAAGGCTACGACGCCATTGAACTCTCTAAAGATCTCGGCGGCACTCAAGGCCAATACAATGGGGCCCTTAACAATGATAGCGAGGATCCTAGGGGCAGCTCCGGTTATGGCGGATATCCGCTGAAGCCCCTCATCCAGTGGACGGGCTAACTCGAGGCACCTGCTCCTATCGACGCCTCTACACTCAACAGTAAGTCCTTCACTAACTGTGATCCTCCCTGCTCCACCACTCAATTCTATTGACCCCTTGTACGGGCTTTAGATGGGTTTACCCGTGCAACGTAGATCATCTGCTCTCAGGGCGGTCTTCAATTATGTAACCAGGGGCTTCGGGGCCTCAGATTAGTCAAGGTATCATGAGGCGGCTGCACGATTATACTAATCTTTAAATATGTGTGGAGGCGTTGTGGGGCTCCTCAAAAGCCATGGACGGGTTACTCTTTACTCTCTCTTTACTCTTCTATTACTGCTAGTGCTCTTAGGGGGGCTGCGCTGCCTCCGTGGATCTTTATCGGGGCTGCTATGAACTTGAAGGTGGAGCCTGCTAGGGCTTGCAGGTTAGCCAGGTTCTCTATTATCACTATCCCCTTGGGTAGGAGTATCTTGTGAACGTTGAATGGGGCGTTGTCGGGGCTGGGGGTGTCTAGGCCCAGGCCCTCGACTCCCAGCTCCGCTAGGTAGCTGGCTACGTCGTCCTCTAGGTAGGGGTATTTGACCCAGGTGTCTAGGTCTCCTACCTTGTCCCAGCCGAAGGCGACTAGTATGTACCAGCCCTTACCGGGCTTCTCTGGCAACCCTCTTACTGCGTCTTCGAACTCTTTCCTGGAGACAGGCTCTCCGGGCTTCTTCTTGAACTCAACTACCGCGGCTTTGGCTACGAACTTCTCGGGGGGCAACTGGTCAATGGTCGGTGCGCCCTCGATAAAGTGGGCTGGGCTGTCCATGTGGGTCCCGGTGTGCTCCACGAGGAGTATCCAGTTGCTGTAGTAGCCGTGCTTGTCCAGGTATGTCCAGGGCCTCACGATAGGCTGGGGGTAGCCTGGGAACACCTTAGTCTCAGGTCCTATCCCCTGTGTCAAGTCTAGGATCCTAGCCATCGTACCATCCGCCTCGTGCCCATCCACGCCTTTAACCTCGTAGCCTGGACTGGGCTAATAAACTGTTCCCACCAGGGTGGGCGTAGGGGCGGGAGTTGAGGGGGTAGTATTTAAGTGG
>JALTZJ010000023.1 GCA_027046245.1 Acidilobaceae archaeon | reverse complement strand
GCCCTCAAAAAAGCCGTGGCTACTTGAGGCCGAGCCGCCTAGCCGCCCTCTGGACCAGCCCCGGCTTCACCATGACTAGCAGAGCGAACGCGCCCACGGCGCCCAGCCCGAGCATCTTCCAGTCCACATCGCCAACATCCACGTCTATGAACGCTAGCGCCACGCTAGCGATCGTGATTATCAGGAGGAGCAGCCCGGGGTTCACGCCGCCTCACCTCACCTCGCCCTGCTAGCCAGGAATATGATGGCTACGGCGGCCACAGCGCCCAGCCCCAACATCTTCCAGTCGATGCCCTCCCCGCTATCCTCGCTGACCTCGGCAGTTCCAGTGCCATCGCCAGCTAGGGTCACAGTCATGGCTAGCTCGCCGACCTTCACGGCATTGTTGTAGTCGCCTGCGAGCTGTGTGTCCTCGTGGAAGTACATCGTGACCTTGACGGTGTATGTGCCCTCGGGGGCGCTAGTCGTGATCCTCGCGTCCGTAGTGATAGTAACAGGATTAGTGGCGTCTGTGTGGGGCTGGACTGCTATGAAGCGGTCTGGCGCAGCCTTCCCGTCGCCGTCTACATCCATACTGTCCCAGAAGCCCACGTCGAACTCAGCCTTGTCGTCGACAAGACTCAGGCTACCAGCATACGGGAGCCTCTTTACTACTATGTCTGCACCTACAATCGCCTGGCCATTAGTAATGTTAATCTGGGTCTGGTGGAAGCGCAGCTCTACCTCAATTCCAGCCTCAACGACTACTGTTATCACGCCCTGCCACACTTGGCTAGCGAGATTCTCTATCTGTATCTGAGTAGTCTCCGGTGGCAGAACAGTCTCATAGCCGCTGGCTAGGGGCACTATGTCTGCGCTCGCCAGCACGTTCCCCTGAGCGTCGAGAGCCTTGATAGTCGCGTTCCCACTCGCATTCTCTATCTTCACCCTAACCGCATCCACAGAGATGCCCTGAGGCAGGTACTGGCTCAGGTCAATGCTAGCGGTGCCTGGCGTTACGGCCCCGGTGGTGGCGTCCTGGGTAGCCGCGGGCACGTCCACCTGGTAGTTGCTCAGCACCGTCTTCTCTATCTGTGTCTTGAATTGAACGCTTGGCGGGAGGTACGCGACGCCGCTCGCCTGCGCCATTGCCACGTCAGCGAATGGCGCCACTACTATTCCTAGCACGGCTAGGATTGCCGCGAGGGCGGCTAGGGCCCCCCTCAGCCTACCCCTAGACCACACACCCCCAGCACCGATTATAACGAGCTAGATACAAGCTCTGAAAGCCGTGCAACACAACGCATAAAACAGTTATAACTTGATGCAACCCGGGTGTAAGCGTAACAGAGCATTTTTAACAAGCCTGAGTTTGGGGTGTAAAGGTGAGCGCCGCAGCGGCACGGGTAAGCGCTAGACTAATAATAATTGGGCTAGCGCTCGTCGCGTCAACCCTCGCCACGCCCCTAATAACAAACGATAGTCTATACATCTACTACGACCCCAACTCGTGCAATCAAAGTATTACCTGGAGCTTTCAAAGCGGAGGGTTAGACACGATCAGAGCATATGCCATAGGGCCTGTTGAGATCTACGATTCCCAGGGGAGCCTCCTGGCGTCGCTAAGCTCCTCTTCAACAATATATGTAATAGAAGAGGTAGTAGCAAACTATGACGCGTACCTGGTGGTCCACGGGCTTGACGGCTCCCAGGCCCAGCAAATCAACCTTCCAGAATCCCTCGTGAATAACCCTGATTTAACAATCGAAGCATCTTATAGTTACCAGATCAGTGCAACTTGCGTATCGCTAGTGAATGAGCCGCTCTACTCCCTGGGCTACCCGATAATAGTGTTATCATTGAACTCTAGCCTGAACGTCTCGGGGGGCGACTATGAGACGTACAGCTTCGACTTAGCGCTCGCCAATGGGACTACCGTGACGCTCTATCTGCACCTCCTCGTTTCGGACATTTCAACTGTTGTGACGTACACTAGCGGCGTAGCAACGTATACATTAACGATTGAGCCGCCAACAACTACGACGGCAACCGCGTCTACTGTAGCGGCCGCCCCTGCAACCACCCCAACATCAACTACCTCAACATCTATCAGCACGCCCGGTCCGGGGCCCGAGCCTTGGGTCCTCGAGCCCGCGGAGCCAGCCCAGCTGGAGAGGCTTGAGGTCTCACTTGACGCCGGGGGCCCCGGGCTCCCCCCAGCCGCCTCGCTTGGCCTCGGAGCCGCCGCGGCAATCTTCCTCATATGGCTCCTAGCAGTGAGGAGGTGATGATGGCGTGAGCTACGACTTCGCCCGTGGCTACCGCTGGGGTAAGAGGAGCGCTGAGCAGCTGAAGCAGGCCCTCCGGAGGTTCCTGGAGCGCGGCGACGTCTCGGAGCTTGCCCCCTACCTAGCCGCTCCTAGGAGGGGGGACTGCGAGGATCTGAGGGAGGCGATGGCGGGGCTGGTGGCCTGGGAGGGGCTACGCTGGGCGTATAGGCCCCGGGGGCCGCCTCCGAGCACCCGCTACTCAGTGCTCCTTGAGGCGCTGTGCCGGGAGGGGGTGCCGAGCGAGGAGGAAATCCTGAAGGCCCTGGAGGAGGGCGAGTATGGCGGCGAGGAGGAGCTGTGACATAGTGATAGATACTAGCATAGCGTGGGCCATGGCCGTGCACCCTCGGGAGCCAGTGCAGCGGGCGTTACGCCGCTTCCTCGCAGCCCTAAACGAGGTGCACACGGTATGCTACACCGAGTACACCCTCTTCGAGCTAAGGGTCACGGGCTTCGAGGGCTTTAGGCTGAGGAGCATACTAAACAGCGTGGCTGTCCTACGCGTGGTGGGCATAGATAGGGCGAGGGCCTACAGGTTTAGGAGGACTAGGAGGCTGGGCGTCAACGACATACTAATAGCCCTGGCGGCCCGAGAGCTGGAGGCGATACTAGCCACAGGGGACTGGCCGCAGGCGAGCCTCTACATGGACCTCACGGGCAGAAGGCCTATATACATCCCCCTCCAAGAGCTATAAGAGGGGGGCGCGGATGGCCGGGAAGGACACGAATCGCCTGGTGGAGCTGGAGAGGCTGGCGGACAGGAAGTCTCGGGAGTTCGACAGGCTATACTTGAAGGTGCCCAGGAATAAGAGGAGGCAGGCCTACAAGGTCTTCCTGGAGGTCGCGTACGGCAGGATATCCTTCGAGCAGGGCCTCGAAAAGCTACGAGAACTCGCAGAGGGCTAGCCCTCCCCCAGCCACGCTTTTTCCAGCTCCTCCAGGAGGGGCTGCATCGCTGCCCGGCGCTTCTCCTCGTACTCCTTCCGGACGTCAAGCGGGACGGCGTCTAGCCTGTAAGCGTCGTAGCCCAGCTTGTGCACGTAGACCTTGCCCGACGGGGCTATCCTCTTACGGTAGAGCTTAGCCACCCGTTCGGGCTTGGAGAGGCCGTGAGGGGCCATAGGTTCGGCGACAATCCAAGCCTTCTTCCTAAGCTCCTTCAGTATGTCCATGTCGGGCGAAGTGTAAATGATGCCCGCGACCAGCGTCCGGGCCAAGTTAATCAGGCTATTTAGCAGCCTAGCCAGCTCGAAGCCCTCCTTGCTACTCGAAAGGAGATACTTCGATAGGTGCATGCCAGCATCATCGAAGATGATGAGCGGTATCCGCCTCCCCGACTGCAGGGCCTCCTTAAATTGAGGTAAGGCTTCACGCGGGTCAAAATGAAGGTGCTGGAGCACCCTATCCCAGTCCTTGTACAACTCATAGGCGACTAGCATGGCATAGGTCGTCTTCCCCGAGCCCTGCGGCCCTATAACGAACGCGCTCACGAAATCGTAGCGTCTATAGGCGGACTCTATCAGCCTGGTTAGTATAAGCGTCACTCCTCCCCTCACCCCATTCAACATAGAGCCAGCAGCCCCGCATATGCCAAACAGCCGAGACAGAGACATAGACACAGAGACAGAGAGGGTTAGAATCTCCCAGGAGCCCACCCAGCCCCCATTTCTTTCTTTCTCTCTTTCTCTCTGACGGCTCCCTAGGGGGCTCCCCCAGCGCCAGCAGAGGCCAGCTAACCCCCAACTTAATACAAACGCTGTTATAGATTAGTTTTATCATTGAGTTTGCATCAAGTAGGGCGACACATCATTTGTACATGCGGTTTGTATGCATCACTAGTAGCGGGCCTGGGCCGCTCGGGGCCCAGGCTGCCTGTACCCTCAGAGAAAGAGAGAAAGAGAGAGGCGTGGGCGCGGCCGCCCTAGGCGCCCGCAGCTCCCCCCGCCTCTGCCTGTCTCTGTCTATGTCTCTGCGCCTCAGCATTACTTCCGCACTAGAGACCCTCCTCTACTGAGTTTGTATCAAAACAAGTAGATAAGCACTTTGCGACCATAAACCCTTTTTCCGATAGCCTAACTCTCTTACCTCTTCTTTCTTCGGTAAGCTCAGCTAGGCCGTGGAGCGCGAGCTTGTACATGACTGTGTAGATGTTTGTTCCGAAGGTCTCTCGGGCCTCCTGCAGCCTGGCCTCCCCACCTTTCTCATATAACCATATCAACAGTTTAGCGGGCGCTGTAAGCAGCAGCTCCCTAAGCTCTCTGTGTCTCTGTGTCTCTGTCAAACCTTCACGCCCCACCCGCGAGTGTCTGCTTTTAAGGATTTAGGGTTCCGCCTGCCCGCCCTACCGTTTATCTGTCTCTGTGTCTATCTGTCTGTTTAACGGACAGAGAGACAGAGGGAGAGGGCATGAGGGCTCGGAACCGCGTGGCGGCCCTGTCCCACAGGGCCGCGAGTATTGTTAGGGAGAAGCGTAGGGTTGACGTGTCAGAGCTGGCGTGGGAGCTCGGCTACTCCAGCGTTGAGTACTTCAAGCGCTCAGTGCTCCCCATGATAACAACAATTCATAGCTGCATCGAGTATGTTCCGAGGCGCCAAGAGGTAGTCTGGGTCTGTGATGACGGCGAGGGCGTGGAGGCTGGGGCCAGGGGGTGAGGCTGGGGGGTGATGTGTGGTGGGTCTGGTGCTGAGCCTGTACCTTGAGGACGTGGATCCCAGGCTCGCGGCTTACCTGGAGCTTCGGGGCGCCAGGCAGGCGCTGCAGGAGCTGCTGGCGAAGTATGATTCCCTGCTGCCTGAGGAGGTGAAGGTAGCTGTCAGGATGGCCCTGAACGACGTGAACGCTGCTATGGGCGAGCTGGAGAGGGAGCTTCTATGGCTCCTCCCCGAGCCGGAGAAGGTGGGGAGGGTTGCCCGCGGGGAGGAGCCATAGAAG
>JALTZJ010000022.1 GCA_027046245.1 Acidilobaceae archaeon | reverse complement strand
AGCAGGCCCCAGCTGGCGGCGGCCGCTGTGCCCATAGCCGTGATCCCCGCCGCCTCGGACATCGCAGCGATAGCGGCGGGCGCCTGGGGCGCAGGCTACTTCAGGGGCCCCGCGAGGCTCGCCAGCACCCTCTACGCCCTCGGCCACGCTGCGAGGCTCGCCAGCCTCCCCCTGATACCCTCGCAGGCCTCAGCCCTCCTCCTCGCCTCGGGCGAAGCCCTCAGGGCAGCAGCGGCTACGACGCTCTCGCTAGCCTACACCCCCAGGCCCGCCACGGGGCATGAGCGGGATGCCCAGGAGGAGGAGTAGGATAGAGATAGTGATGGACATCCTGGAGGCGCTGGAGGAGGAAGGCCCCATGCCGCCAACAAGGCTAGCGACCCACGCTAACATGCCCTACGACAGGCTAGCACCCCTACTAGCAGAGCTGGAGGAGAAGGGCGTGATAGAGGTGGAAGAGGCGAGCGCGAGCCCGAAGACAAGGATAGCGAGGCTGACAAGCAAGGGCAGGGAACTGCTCCGGGAGCTGAGGAGGCTCAAACGCGTGCTAGTAGATTTCGGCCTAGACCTAATATGAGTGCTAAGCGGCGCCAGCCCCAGGGGGCCCGTGAGGAGTCTGCGGGTAGCAATGAGCCCCGCGAGGGGGATGAGCCCCCTGCTTCTCAGGCGGCGCTGAGACTAATAATTGAACATTCTCTAAATACGCTTCACTACATCAACCCATTACAATGTAGAATCTCTATGTCTTGTAAAGAATCTATGCGCGGCAGGCGCTGGAATAACATTAAACATTATTAAAGATAGTGGAAAACGTGTGATAAAGATGTTGCTTGAAGATGTTACTCTCTACGCCGCCTCTCCTCTTCTGCCTTCTTTATCTGGGCCTTGAACCATTTGTAGAAGCCTGGCGGTCCTTCATCATCGTCGTCGCTTGGCGGCGTTAGCAATCTGGGCACTTCTATGTGGCCTGTTTCCTGCTGAGGAGCCTCCCTTACTAAAGGCTCCATGGTTTGTGGTGCTTGGTGAGGGGCTGCAGTTTTAGGCTGCTTGAGTATCGTTTTACGATTTGCTATTACTGGTTTTATCAGCGGCCATAGCAGTATGCCTGCCATGATTATTAGAAAGACTGTAGCTGCTAGTAGGAATATGTTAAGTAGTAGAGTATTCGGATCTGGCATGGCTATCAGCCTCTCCCACGCCTGAGAGCTTCAATTATTGGCTCAAGGCTGTAGAGCCTAGGAGGGTCACTGTGAGCTATGTAGAGCCAGTACCCCCTTTCTCCATTGAAAGTCAGCGTTACTACACGACCTAGATAGCCATACCTGTAGAGGACGTCCTGGATGGTGTTGGCTAGCGCGGGGCCCTCAAGGTGAAGCTTCTTTGCAGTCTCGCTGCCAATCACCATCACTACTCTATCAGCATTCCAGATCTCGTGGGGTGCAAGGGTTAGCACCATCATCTTTTCAAGCGCATCCTTCAGATCAAGCGCGTGATCCTCGGGTAGATATGCTGGTGTAACCCAGCGCTTCATTAACTGCAGTTTGAGATTGTAAGCGTCTGTCGGGCCGCCCTGAGCCATTACTAGCTCTCTACCTACTAGGTATCCCGCTGTGACACCGATGAGCAGCGGCTCTATAGCCCTCACTATTAAGTCATTGGCCTCTGGCGCTGGCATCCTTGCCAGCGCCGCCTGTGTAGTCAAGTATCTAGTCGCAGTATAGGGGTCTAGCACTGCACGTCTCAGATCTTGAGCCGCCTGTGCTAGCCTCGCGAAAACCCCTTTATCTCTTAGTGCAGCCTTGACTGCAGGAGTCGCCTCGTTAGTCACTATGATTATCGTGTCGAGATTACCCTGCTCCATTAGCGTCTTCTCTTTTTCAATAGCCCAAGTTATGCTCTCACTATACTTAATCGGATCGCTGAGCTTTGTGATATCAGGGCGCACAGATACTGTTACGTGCCATGCTGGATTCATCAGTATTGCGGGGTCTATGCGCTCCCTTAACAGTGCGTCTAGCGCACCACCGGTGCCCGGTAGAGACCTCAGGTTAACCACTAGGTCGATTCTCTCAACCTTCAGGGACTCAAACAGGGACTTAAACATTTCTCTTCTCCACTCGGCGAGAGCATCTAGCTCTCCGTTCCGGTTTGCTATTATAGTCTCGTAGAGACGGTGGGCCTGCTGACCAGCCGTCGTAGGAGTAGGTACCTTAAGGCTCCTGAATGGCGCTATTAACTTATGAGCCAGCATGGCCAGTTCACGATTGCCAAAAGCTAGAGTTGCAGGGTCCGTGTCCGCTATGCCTATACTTGCACCGACAGGAGTAAACCCTCCCTGCAATAGTATACCTAATATTGACGTGTTTGCCTCACCATTTTTTCTTGCGGGGTCGATGAAGTTAACCAGCTTATCCGCAAGTACCTTAGTAAGTCCGATGCCAGCTGCCCCAAGGCCCGCTATAGCCCAAGGTCGCAGGGGAATCCAGCGCTCTGACAGCCCTAGAGCAATCCTTGCTAGGCCCTCGCTATCTTCCATGATAGCACCCCTCAAGTCCCATAAGCGATTTGAATGATATTTCTTATTAATATGCGGCTGAATAAGTAGAAGCAGAAACCGTCAAGCGGAAGGTATACACTGGCTTGTAAAATATAGATTAAGACCCGATAATGGCATAGATAATAACGCTTAGGGCCTCATCCACTGCTTCCGACGCATCAACTTAGTGTAGGCGTCCCTGGCTTACTAATAAAATATTAAATAGATTTTGTTAATTTAAGGGCGCGAGCAGGGAGCGCCGGAACCAAGATGTGACGGTCATCAATAAATTTATATATAAAATATTTTTGTAATAATATTGTGTAGGGGTAAGGGCATGATGTCTGAAGCTGTCCTTGCATTACAAATTCTGATAATCGCTCTTATCGTTCAAGCAGTTTTGGAGTACAGTAATAGAAGGCCTATTCTCTTTCCCTTTATATATAATTATCAACGCTTGCTAGAATCAGAGCTTTATCTTAGCAGCATTAACACGTCACTAGTCATGTCGTAGGAGAACGTCTCTGAGAAGACGCAGGAAAAGATGGATAGGGGTGGGGGGAGGGGTGAAAGCGGGTCTTGTTAGGAAGCTACTACCCGCTGCTCTACTACTTAAAGCGATGGGGCTAGAGGCTAGAGGGCACGGCGCCAAGGAGGCTCACCGCTTCCTCAAAGTACTGCTCTCTTCAAAGTACCTTGAACCCGGTGCTGCAGACGAGCTGCTAGCATTCTTCGCTGGTAGGCAGGGTTGGAAGCGCCTAGAAGAAGTCTTGGAGGGGGCCCTTCAGGAGCTAGAGGCGGACCACTGCAGTGTGCTAGCCGGCTTGCTGCCAGGTAGTCCTAGTTCTTCGGCGGCGGTTACTTTAGTCGTTGACTTGGAGTCCCTGCTCCCCGAGAGGGAGTATAGAAGGGTTTACTACGCTAACCACGTGCTATTTCCCAACATTGCTAGGCTCACTCTGGGGGCAGCCGTCTATATTTACTCGCTTCACGTATTAACTAAGTGGTTTAAGGAGTACAATGACGCTCTGGGAAAAGCCCATTTCATTTGGAGGGAAGACTTTGCCCGGGGGCTCGCAGAGAGAATACTGGGCGAGGCTCCGGAGGGTGTGTACAATGCGCTTATCAATGGAAGACTTAAAGAGGAGCTAGCCGAGAAAGCTGCAAACATTTACGCTGCACGGGATTTACTGGAAGCTGCCTACATTAAGCTTTCTGAGAGGTACTGGCAGGTCGCTGGGAGCAATTCCTACAGTGAGGTTATCTACAGCGGAAATGAGTGTCGGAGGCAGCCTAGGCTGCCCGGTGGTAGCCCCTTTGAGGCTCTCTGGAGCAGGTTCGCCTTCTCCCTATTTCTGGTCGCTAACCTCTTGGGACTCAGCATGGAGAGCGTGAGGGAGAACCTAGGTAGAATGTGCCCTCCCGCCAGGATCTCGGCTGGAACATGCAATGTGTGGGTTGAAAGACTGCTGGGCAGTTACCCCTCGATGAGCGTGACGCGGAGCATAGGCGTGTGGGGCGAGGAGTGCAAGTGGGGGCTTCTAACCTCTGCAGCACTAAGCCCCGACTATTACCTCAGCTTACTACTAGACGGGATTACTCTTAGGGTTAAAGCTGAGGGTGAAGGACGCCCTGTATTTAGAGAGGCGTACGAAAAGCTGCTTAGTATGTTGAGCGAGGGGGGCGTCCAGAGCCTTGTAGGCCTGAGCGACGGCTACTTGCCGGGGGGAGGCGAGGGCTGGCCACGGTATCTTGTAGGCAGTCTCAGGGGCTTCCTAGGGAGCCTAGCAGTTAATTCAAAGAGGTTGAGAAAGAAAAGTATGCCAAGGTGGATTAGAGATACACTTTCTCTTCTGGGAGACTCTGCCGAACTACTCTCCAGATGCTTAGAACCCGGATGCCCCGGAATCTTTTCCGAGAAAATTAGTAAATTAAGGAGCGTTGAAAGCGAAGTAAGCCGAATGACAAACCGCAGGGTCGAACTTAGAATAATCCCTGTTAATAGCGGCATCATTCCTATAGAGGAGAGTGCCGCTAGCTCAGAGAATCTCCTTAGACTGCCAGAAGTTAGGGGAAGCGATTTCCTCGTGATAGCTAGTAGGGACCCGGTTTACACTATTGATCTTTATAGAAAAATCAGTCAGACAGTGGAACTAAGGCATGGCTCTCAATGCCACCCTAGGGCAGTGATCGCCCTGCTAAGCTTAAAGAGCGAGAACCACCCATTACTAGACGCTCTCAACTCTGTTATAACGGGTCTACGGCTAGCCGGTAAAATAAGACTTCGAGAGAACTCTCCAACGAAGCACTACTACGAGTTAGCTAGGCTGCTGAGAGACAGGGTTTTCGAAGTTGAAGACCTATTCAAAGGTCTTGTAGATATCTCAAGGACAATAGAGGGCATCTCAAGAGATACAGGCGTTTCAGAATGCAGGGACCCTAATTCTCATGGCCTGAAAGAGCCTGTAGCTCTCTGCGCATACCATTTAGACCTCGAGCAAATAGCAGGCAATGTTATAGGCGACATTATTAAGCTCCTAGAGGAGCTAAGAGCGGCTCTAGCTAGTTTAGAGGACGCGTTTAGAGTAGTCGAAGAAAAACATCCAGATAATCATGATCAAACTAACTCACAAAATACGCAATTCTTTAATAGTAAACAGTTAGAACTAGCTAGAGATAAGCTAAGCCGCTTTAATGAGCTAATAATTGTTCTCCGTAAAACATTCAAAGATACTAGAATTATTATCTTAGTAAATACTAATGTTAAGATTCTATTTTTCGAAAAACCGTGTATAAAACAATGTAATAATGCGCTAGTAGAA
>JALTZJ010000021.1:1958-5389 GCA_027046245.1 Acidilobaceae archaeon | reverse complement strand
CTATAGCTGGGCACAGCACAATGCTGATAGTAACCTACCACCCCGCGGCGGCGCTCTACAACGCCTCCCTAAGGGGCGAGCTTGAGGCCGACTTCTCGGGGCCCATAAAGAGGGCTGTTGAAGCCGCCCTGGGAGGCGGGGCGAGCGGCAAGAGGGGGAGGACCCTGGAGGACTTCATGTCCTAGCGCCGCTACCAGCTCCTAGGCCTCGCTAGGGTAACCCCGGCTAGCAGGCCCGCGGTCAGGGCTAGAGCCGCCGTGGCTATCGTGAGCGCCGTGGCAACCTGTACGGGCTCTACAAGCGGCTGCTCTGGTGCTAGGCCGCCCCCTGAGCCCCCAGCCGGAGCCCCAGCCTGCCCTGGGAGCGCTGCCAGGCTCCAGATCAGGCTGGAGGCCACAGCCTGCTCCATCAATATGACAGCGTCGACCCTGCTATACACGCTTATAGCCTCACTGTACTGCCTGTAGGCCTCCCCCATGCCGCTAGCCACGCCTAGGCCCAGGCTCCTGAGCGAGAGCATAGAGTAAACCCTGCTCATCTCCGCCATGTAGGACTGGTACACCTCGTCGCCAGCCGCCGCTACCCCGCTGGCGAAGACGAGGCTGAGGGTCCTAGCCATGGCCTCCCTGTAGAAGCCTATAGCGGCGACGTAGTTGCCCTCCCCAAGGTATGCCTCTGCCCTGCCTATCACCCCGTCTATGCCCGCAAGGTACGCCTTCAGACTACTCTTCCACGGCACATTGTAGACCCTTATCTGATACTCTGCAAGACTCTTAGCGTACTCCACGGCCTTCCCAACGTACTCCGAGGCCCTGAGTGCAGTGAGCTTCAGAAGGTCCTGCGGAACCTCGTGGCCCACGCCCCTAAGGGCCTTGGCAGTCTCTATCCAACCCCTGATAGTGTATATCCTGGCCTTGGCGTAGCCCACGTTTGAAGCGGCGTCCTCAGCCCTGCCCTCCCTCAGCAGCACCTTGGCCTCCTCAAGCGTCCCACGGGCGTCGGCCAGCCTCGTGTAGGCAGTGCTCAGGAACTCTATGTAGTAGATGCTGCCCTGGGGCTCCATTGCCTCTAGCTCGGCCTGGAGCTGGGCAAGCTCACTCTCAAGAGCCGAGATCTCCGTGGCTAGCCCGTTAGCGCCCTCCGAGGCGAGGAGGCCCTGATAGTAGTAAACGTAGGCCCTGGCCAGCGCCGCGAAGGCCTGGCTCGCAGCGGCGTATGGACTCGCCTTCTCTAGCGACTCACTCCTAGACACAAGCTCCTCCACCTGCCCCCGCGCCTCGGCCGCAACGTCGGGGTCCAGCATGGAAGCGGCCTTCTCTAGGACCTTAACAGCCTCTCCGCGGAACTCCCTCGCTATCCTCAGCATCTCAGCGTTGAACTCCTCTGGCAGGGTGAGCCTGAAGGAGGCATACACCGGGGGCCAGCCGAAGAGCTGCATAGCTGACAGGACGCCGGGCTCCGCGACGAACCTGCAATTCTGCCCCACGTCGCCCACGTTGGTTCCAGGTATAACGAGGACGTAGCCATCCTCGTTGGCAACCCTGCACTTCACACTGATACCGCCGACGCTCGCCGAAAGGGCGTCCGGGCTTATAGCCCCGGTTATCGCATAGCCCTCTATGCTCTTCGCACTCCTCTCGGTCAGCGCCATTAGCGTGGCTATCGCTACAGCGAAGCTCCCGCTAGGCCCCGCGACGCTCCCCACGCTGTTTATCTTAATCGAGGCGTCTATTGAGCCCCAGTAGATCCCCGCGGCGAGAGCTGCAGTGTAGACTGCCATCTCCATGCTCGTCCTAGTCGTGGGGTCAACGCTTCCCCCGCTGACGACCTCTACCCTGCCCGAGCCCGGGTACGAGACTGTGACTGTAACGTCTATGAGCCTCCCGCTCTGCAGGTCCTCCGAGACAGCTGGCACCTTGACAACCACAGTGGCAGTCCACGACTCCTGGCCGGCGGCCTGAGCAGAGAGTAGAGGCGCCACTAGCATGGACGCGACGAGTAGCAGGGCAACCAGCCTTGCAAGGTCAACGGCTGAGCGTGAGGCCCTCATACCCACGACCCGTCGCCCCACGCACCCTAACGATTTAATTCTTACGCGAAGCAACATGTGTTACCCTGGGGTGCCCAGGCTTGGCCAAGAAGAAGAGGGAGGCCAAGACAGACACTGAGGCCGGCAAGACGAAGGACCTGAAGATCATAAGCGTCCAGGTGGTCACCAGGGACAGGGTCGTGAAGAACCCCAGGCAGATGGGCCTCCTATACATAATCGACAGGTTCGGCCCCATACACGAGAAGACCCTCCAGATGCTAGCCTACGAGATCCAGAAGAGGGGGGCCCAGCTGGGCTACAACTTCACCGTGGTCGCAGGGGTCCCCTACAGCCCCGAGTTCAGGAACGACCTAGTGGCCCTAACCTACGTTGGCTTCGTCGAGGTTAATCCGAGGAAGAACAGGAAGCTACAGGTGACCAGCGACGGCAAGGAGGCCCTAGAGAAGTACGGCGCTCCTAAGAGCGTGATCGAGGTTATTGAGAGGCACTTCGAGGAGCTAAGGAACATGGCCATGCTCAAGGACTCCGAGATAGACCTTGCACTGAAGAAGAGGAGGGGCGAGGAGAGGCCCAGGCGCTTCCCATTCCTGAGGTGAGCGAGGGCTAGGCTTGGGCGCCGGAGGGAGGGTAGCCAGGCTCCTTTTTACACAGGCCCCCTCGGAGAGGCTTCTCGTAGCCCTCACTGGCCCCCCGGGGAGCGGTAAGAGTCTCCTGGCTAGCACGCTGGCCCTCAGGGCCACCAGGGAGGGGCTCAGGGTCTACGTGGTAGCTGCTCCAGGCCAGGAGAAGGCCTACCCCTGGGCCCCGATGCTCGCTGTGGCGAGCAGCATGGAGGAAATCGTTGATCTCGTGTTTAAGGCTTACTCGGACCCCGACTCCTTCATAGTAGTTGACCCGGTCAACATGTACTATAGGGGGGACCCAGCGAGGCTCAGGCCCCACCTATCCCTGGTGCTAGCCCTCCAGAGGCTGAGGGGCGGGGTGGCTGTGGGGGTGTACAGCGAGGCCTCCAAGCCGCCCACCCCGGGCGGCCGCATAATACTGGGGTACTCCAGGGTCTTCGCGCTGACCTGGCGGGGCCGCACCGGTGCTTTCAGGGTCGAGCTAGTTAAGCCCTTCAGGGCCATAGCCGCCTTCAGGCCCCGGGAAGGTGACGTGGAGTGGCTCTAGAGGCTGGGGCATGCACTGTAGAAACCCTCAGGGACGCCTTAGTGCTACTCGTCCCCGCGCTAGCCGCTAACCCCACGCCCGTGCTGGCCCGGGGCAGGAGGCCCATAGATGGGGGAAGGAAGTGGATAGACGGGAAGAGGCTGCTGGGCGACGGGAAGACGTGGGAGGGCCTCATAGCGGGGCTAGCCGCGGGGACCATAGTGGGTTTGGC
>JALTZJ010000021.1:0-1948 GCA_027046245.1 Acidilobaceae archaeon | reverse complement strand
GTTTGGCGGCCTGGCGCCTGCTAGGCGAGCCCCTGGGGCTGCTCCATGCACTCGCACTATCCCTGGGGGCCCTGCTGGGCGACATAGCGGGGAGCTTCATAAAGAGGAGGCTGTCCCTCCCCCGGGGCGCCCCGGCGCCGGTGCTGGACCAGCTAGACTTCTACGCCGGCGCAGTAGCGGCTAGCTACCTGCTGGGCTGCAAGTGGAACCCCGAAACCCTAGCGGCCGCCGCGATAGTAGTTGCAGTGCTCCACGTAACTGCGAACGCTGCTGCATACCTTGCTGGGCTGAAGAAGGAGCCCTGGTGAGCGGCGGGGGCTACGGCGGTATCTCGCCCGCGAGCTTCTTCATAAGGTACCTGTACTTCAGGAACCTGTCGTCCGGGCTGAAGCGGGGCGGGTGTGGCACGACCACCGGGCCCCCGCACACCGGGCACCTATCCTTCCTCAAAGTATACCTCTTGCACCTGGGACACTTCCTCATTATCCACTGCGAGGCCCGCCACCCCCAGGCCACGCTAGTCCAGCCTTATCCTCTCGAAACCGAACTCCACATCGAGCTTTGAGGCCTCCTCCTCGGCGGCCTCAACGGCCCGCTTCATAGCCTTCTCAAGCACCTTGTAGTCGTGGCCCTGAAGGTCTATCCTGTACCTTGGGGCGCCGACGGTGTAGATCCTAACAGATACCTTGCCGTCGCCGGCCTCCACCGCCTCCTTAGCCCTGAGCAGGACCCTTCTTATCCTCTCCACACCATCAGAAGCCATGCTCCTGAGCGTGAACATGCCCGAGATCTTCACGCTCTTAACTGTCACGTGCGTCTTAGCGGCCTCGAGGAGGGGCTCTATCCACTCCTCGGGTATCCCGGCCTTCTCCAGCGCCTCCCTGCCCTCTATCACCGCCTGCTCCAGGCCTAGCAGGGGGTCGCCGTAGGCGTCCTCAAGCTTCCATATGACCTCCTCGTAGGCCTGGTCCCTCGTCTTTCCCAGCTTCTCCGCTATCATCTCTATTATCGTCGCCGCCTTCACGTACCTCTTGAAATACATCATCTTCCTCCTGCGCTCCCCCTCCATCACCCTCTTAAGGCTCACGTCTACCTGGTTCCTCTTCTTGTAGACCCTTATCACCTTGACCACGACCTTCTGATTGGGCTTTAGCACCCTGTGAATGTTCCTCACAGCCCTGCTAGCTACCTCGCTCCAGGGCAGGAACGCCTGTATGCCGCCGTACTCGTCAAGCGTGAGGTAGGCGCCGTAGTCGTAGACCTCCCTCACAGTGCCTACCACGAGCTCGCCCACGTCGGGCAGCGGCTTCCTCGGCTTAAGGTTCTGGACTGCCAAGAGCCCCAGCCACCCTATGGGTAGGAAGTGGCGGCCCCGAAGCCTTTAATAATAGGGGGAGGTAGCCGCTGGGAGGGCTAGCCGTACACCCTCTCTATCTTCCCCTTGATTATGGCCTTGCCGCCCGTGGGCTCCACCAGCACCTCTCCGCAGTTGAGGCAGCGCGCCCTGAATGTTGCGTGGCTGAACACCACCTGCTTGTGGCCGCAGTTGGGGCAGACTACGAGTAGGAACCTGCTGCGGGGCCTCGGGACCAGTATCTTCCTCTTCTTTATCCCGAAGAAGCCCTGCATGCTCACAGCCCGCCACCCCGCTACCTGCTCACATCAACTAGCTCCAGCCTCTTCAGCCTTATTCCGAGGAAGAGCCGCTTGTAGCCGCACTGGGTGCAGGTTATCTTCAGCACCTGCTTCTTAGTGACCTTGGCGAACCTCTTCTGCTCGGGCCTCCTCTTGCTGCCGTAGCCCTCCTGCTTCCTCCTGTACCTCCTCTCGCCGAGGGCCATAGCCCTCCTCTTGCCGTGCTTATAGATAGCCACAGTGTGTATCGTGTGGGTGTTGCAGCGCGGGCAATACGTCCTTATCCTCTTCGGGAACTTCACGCCGGCGCACC
>JALTZJ010000020.1 GCA_027046245.1 Acidilobaceae archaeon | reverse complement strand
GGGTAGCGGCTAGTCTGCTAGCACGCTCTGAGAGCCTTCTGGGCTTTCGATGAGCGGTCTCACGGAGACTTGTGTAACCCCTATTAGATTTGCTTCTTTTAGTGGGATACATGATGATGGTACTTTGAGCAGCGCTGGCTTTACTTCCTGAAGCTTGTTATCTTTGAGTTCTTTGAGTAATATGATCCGCGTGAGCTGGTTCATTTCCCTTGTCGACCTCCTCGTAAGCCCCGGCTGTATTATTAGTGTGTTATACTATAAAAGAATATTAGGGCTTGTTCCGTTGAGTCCAGGCTTTCCAGGTATTACCTTTTGCTTGCTCTACTAGTTATTAGGCCTCGAAGCCCCGCCGCTATGAGCCCTGCTGCTAGGGGGCCCGCGATTAGGGGTGCCGCGGCTCCTAGGGGGCCCGCCGCTGAGAGGGCTATCAGCGCGGCCTTCACTCCTGCACCTGTGGCTAGGTGTATCAGTAGCTGGCTTGTTAGCGCTGCCCCGCCCGCCGCTACTAGGGCCTCAAGAGGCCTCGCCGCTATTACCGCTGCCGCGAGTGCCGCTAGGGCTGCTGCTAAGGGTAGGGCTGCCGGCGGGGGAGCCGCTACCAGGACTATGGTGTAGATTATTGCTGCCGCGGCGTATGCTACTACGAGTCTCATCCCGGGTTCACCCCCCTTCTCCCTCTACTTGTATGTCGGGCTGTGCCGGTGCCGGTTCTAGGAGGTTTATGAGGTGGTATCTGCCGGTTAGCCAGTGCTGCTGGTATAAGTTGTCGTAGTACTGGCTCCAGGGGTTGCCGCTGGTGCCTCCTGGGAGTGCTGCTAGTAGTGCTGGTTGTGAGAGGTCGCTTAGCAGCCTCACGCTGGGCCCTACCTTCACGGGTGCCCCTTTGAGGGGGTCTAGGGTGGAGTGGGGTGCTACGTTCACGCTGAAGGGGCCTCCAGGTGCTGGGGCCTGGGGCAGGCTCGCCGGGTCAAGGAATGGGTGTTCCGGCTTGTAGTAGTGTAGCTCGCCGTACACCCAGTTCTCTGGGTCGCCGGAGCCATAGTAAGTTTTTAGGGTCTCGACAGCGCTCTCGAGGGCCTCCACGGCTATCTCCTCCATGGGCCTCCCCAGGTACTGGAGCGGCCACTCCTCTCCCTGCTTGTATGCGTCGTAGATGGCTTCAAGGTGCTCCACCTTGAACCAGCCCAGCTCATCTGGAGCCCCGTAGAGGGCCTCCCAGGTCTTCAAGTAGAGGTAGTGGGCGAATGCTAGCGCTAGAGCGGGGCCGCCCCGGGCCTCGGGGTTCGTTGTGGGCCTGGCTAGCCAGTCCTCAAGCAGGGCCACGTACTCGTCTAGCTCGCCTTTGATGCTGCTTGACTTGAGCAGGTCTAGGCCTATACTGACTAGCCTTTCTATGCCGGTATCGCGGGTGTCTAGCTGCACCAGGGCCGAGTCTAGGAGGCCTATCTTGCCGTCCCCTGATAAGGCCTGGTTTAGCAGCTCCTGTATCCTAGCGGTCCTGAAGCGGTCGTGGTAGTTCCAGCCTAGCCCCTCCCAGCAGCCGCCCTTGAAGGGCTTTGAGTTGGCCGTAGCTATGAAGGGAGCCCCCGCATTGTATACTACCGGGAGGTCCTCGTAGGGTATGAAGCCCTTCCACTCGCCCTGGCCCTCGCTGCCGTTGAAGGGTAGGAAGCCCGTGTTGACTATGGGGCCGGCCCTGGTCTCCACCACCGGGAGGCTGCTCCTCAGGGGGAAGCGGCCCACGGGGCTGTAGGCCCAGTTGCCGTCCACGTCAGCTACAACCATGTTCTGCACTGGAGCGGCGAAGTAGCGCTGCGCGGCTAGAGCCTCCTGCACGGTGTCAGCCTTGTTCAGTAGGTATATGAATATGACGTCGGTCGTGCTGCCCATACCTGTGAAGGCTACAGCGTAGCGGGAGCCACCCCACTCTATCAAGGGCCCGTGCACTGTGCGCTTAACCGTGATAGTCTCCTCGCTGTAGCCGCCGGAGACGGGGTTCCACACCCTTATAGTGTACTCCTCCGCCTCGACCTTGAGAGGCTCGCCCTTGTACAGATAGGTCTCATCGTCGATCCACTCATAGTAGTAGAAGTCTACGAAGTCGCTGCCTACATTAGTAAAGCCCCAGGCCACGTTGAGGTTGCGCCCTATAATCACGAAGGGGCTCCCGGGCAGTGCAACCCCGGCGACGTTGAAGCCGGGCGCCCTCACATGCTGGAGAATCCATAGGCTCGGAGCTGTCAACGCAAGGTGCGGGTCGTTAGCCACGAGGGGGAACCCGGACTCGCTCGCCCCGGCAGCGACGACCCAGTTATTGCTGGCACCGCCCACAGGGAGGAGCCGGAAGGCCTCGCCTAGGAACTCTAGTATAGGCTCTGCCGGCGGCATTAGCGCTAGATCCTGCACCTCCACGGAGCCGCTAGCCCCGGCAGGGGAGGGGGAGAAGCCTACCCCTAGCACCGCAGCGCTCCAGGGCACGGCTATGTCGCAGCTTGCATGAGCAACGTTCCTACTCCTCCCCACAACGTCAAGATCAATTATCACGTCGGGCCCATGCCTCTCGACTAGCCTCGCAAGCACGAGGTCATCCGTGTCCCATGCGAGCATCAACTGGAAGACCTTAGCTATGGCAACCACGTCGCGGGGCTCCCAAGGCTCCGGCTCCTGGCCTAGGAGCCTGTACTCCACTGGCAGGAGGCCCTGGCTAGAGGCGTACGCTATATAATCATTCACCCCCCTAACGTAGGCCTCTATAATAGTCCTCAACTCCTCGAATCCAGGCTCAGACTCTATAAGCCGCCACGCCTCGTCAATGTCGCCAGGGAACCCAAGGGTGATGGCTAGCCTGTCACTCTCAACCCCAGCCTCGCCAACCAACGCCGCAAGCTCCCCCTGAGGGAGCCGCCTGAACAAGTCCATCTGGAACAGCCTCTGGCTAGCGTGGACCCAGCCAACAGCGTAGAAGGCAGCCTCTACAGTTGAACCCTCAACCCTGGGAACCCCCGCCTCGTCCCACCAGACGACAGCCTCTCCAGGCACACCGGCAGGCCTCAGCACGAGCCCGCTAGGAAGCGAGGCCCCCATAGCGGCGCCGGGAACCCCGTGGAAGGGATCTGAGAGAGCATACAACGCGGGGCTCAAAGCGGGCGAAGCCGCGAGTAGCAAGCCTACAAGCAGCAGAGAGGCGTAACCCAGGGCACGCCGAGAACCAGCCAAACCCCGCAACCCCATAACGAGAAACCCTAGGAACCGAAGCCCGGATAAACGAGAAACATGAAAACGTAACATTAACCCCTCTAGCAGGAAGCTCCATGGCGTCCCCCTTCCAGGCTGTAGCAGGGGGATAGCTTCTAGCGTGCTGCATCGAGAGCAGGATTAAAGCCGTTTATTCTCGGATAGGCTAATTATATAATCTACGGGGGGCTCCACGCCGTAGGATCCCCGAATGCCTTGTAAGCTCGGGGTTTCCCGGGGTTGTGGTGTCGTGAAAGCAGTGCAGTTGCCAGCCTCCTCTGCAAGAGAGTAGTTGAGAGTAATTCAGATCCCCTTGAGGCTGTATCCTTGGCTGTGGACCGCCTAAGTGTATTCACTGCTACCTGCGTAGAGGACGTGGGTAGGCAGGTTCTCTCACTCAGTGAGGGGGAGCGCTGTGTTGAGGCGTTAGCTAAAGCTGTAAAAGCTGTAGAAGATCCTGGGTTGCTTAGTTCTCTTGGAGAGCGGGCGGCGCTGCTGCTCTTTGCAGTGCTCTTCACCTATTATAGGAGGCTGAGGATGGAGGATAAAATGGAGGAGGTGCTCCGAAGGTTCGAGAGAATCCTCTCGGGATCCCCTCTATATCTCCATGCCAAGGCGATGTGGATAGAGAAGTCTGATGTAGCGCCTTTCGGGGAGAGGCTCCTGCTAGCGTTGAAATACGAGCTTGAAGCCCTGAAGCGCGACCCGGACTATGTGGGGGCTCAGCACAAGCTAGCTGACCTGGTTGTGCAGGCCCTAGAGGAGGGTTGGAGGCCCGGTCCCTGCAGGGAGCCCGACGAGGGCTGCGTGCCGGAGGAGCTAGTTGCTAGGGCTAAGAACTATCTGAGGAGGCTCGCTTTCGAATTGGGCTATGCGAGGGCCTACTACACGTTGGCTCGCTTCCACATCATTGAGGGTGATTATGATAGGGCGGTTGAGCTGCTGAGCAGCGCTATCAGGCTGGAGCCCGCAGAGGCTAGGGACTACAGCTTGCGGCTAGCAGAGTACTACAACACCATGTTCCTGGCTAGGAACATTAAGAGGATAGAGGAGGCGATGGAGAGGCTCGCCAGGGCGCATAAGAGGGCTCTCCGGGCCTCTATGGACGAGTTCTCCGAGCACCTGAGAAGGTACGAGGCCCGGATCCTCACACTGATATCAGTATACGTGGGCCTCATCACGATAATCTTCACGTTTGTGACCCTCGCAGAGTCGCCTAGGCTATCCTTCACCGAGGCACTGATACTGGAGGCCCTGATAATCGCTGCAGTTCTCTTCATATTATTACTGGTGATGAGGAGCCTCAACACTAAACGCTAGAACCTAAAACGCTCCTTCGGGAGGAGAGGGGGAGTGGCTAAGGGGGAGTTAAAGGGCTTGCTAGCAGCTCCCTTATGAGCCTCGCTACTGCTTCGGGGGCTTCTGCTCGTAGCATGTGGCCCTTGCACTGCAGCTCGACCACCTCGACCTCAGGGTTCAGCTTCTTCGCCTCCAATGCTATTGGGGGTGGCGCGATGAAGTCGTGCTTCCCCGCCGCTATCACTATCTTGGCCTTGGCCCTCCTAAGGGCCTCTGAGAGGTCTGCCCGGGCCAGAGACTCTACCGTGGCAGCGTATACTAGGGGGTCTAACGATAGTAGCCTAGGCTTCACGTAGGCCTCGAACACCCTCCTCTTCTCCTCCCCGAAGAGCCTAGCCACTTCCTCTGCTACAGCCTCCATGCCCCTCTCCCTAGCGAGCCTCGCCCTCCGAAGCATCCCCTGGGGGTCCCAGGGCCTGTGGGCGCTCGCGAGTAGCAAGGCCTTCTCGACACCGTGGGGGTAGCGTTCTAGGTGTTTGAGGAGGGCGAAGCCGCCTAGGCTGAACGCCGCCGCCCGGGGCCTGCCAAGGCCCAGAGCATATATAGCTGCTTCAACGTCCTCAGCGTAGTCCCCCAGAGTAGGCGGCTTCAGGGGCCTGCTGCTCCTGCCGTGGCCCCTGAAGTCTATCGCTACCGCCCTGTATCCGCTTTCAGCTGCTAGCCTCATGTAGGGCAGCCACACTTCAGCGTCCTCCGTGAGGCCGTGGAGGAAGAGCACTGAGGGGCCCTCACCGGCTTCCAGGTAGCGGATTACAGCCCCCCGCGACTCTATCATGCCCTCCCTGAAGACAGGGCCCCCACTACTCACCACTCTACTCACCTCCCCCTTTCCTCC
>JALTZJ010000019.1 GCA_027046245.1 Acidilobaceae archaeon | reverse complement strand
CTACCACCGCGGGCCCCCGCCGCTCCCCCCACCGCTTCTCGGGTTATCCTACTAACTCCGATAGGTGACCATGTGCTAAGGATCTACCTTCTACGGCTCAGAGAGTCCCCTCTTATCGTATTGATATTCGCTCTTGTCTCTGCTCTCATCCCTGCGGGTGGATCGCTGTGCGGCTAGTCTATATTGTCCTTGACGGTGCTCCTGATAGGCCCTCCGAGGGGCCGACTAGTCTTGGAAGCGCTAGAAAGCCTTGGCTTGATAGCCTAGCTGAGAGGGCGGTATGTGGAAGCCTCTATACTATAGCGCCTGGGGTTGCTCCTGAGAGTGATGCCGCTACCATGTCTCTTCTGGGCTATGACCCTGAGCGATTCTATCCTGGTCGTGGTCCTCTTGAGGCGCTGGGAGCGGGTCTCGAGGTTCCTAGCGGCGGGGTGGCGTTCAGGGCTAATTTTGCAACTGTGGATCCAGTCACTAGTAGGCTTGTCGATCGGCGGGTAGGTCGGAGTCTTTCTAGCAGTGAGGCTAAGAGGCTCGCGGAGGCTCTGGACGGCATGCTATTAGGTGGGGGGCTCGCGAGGGCTCGCTTCAGGGCAACCATAGGGCATAGAGCCGTCCTCGTTCTTGAGCCGCTTGGCGATGCAGTGTTTAGTGATGCAGTTAGCAATACTGATCCGGCTTACGAGAGGAGGGGCAGGATAAGCGTTGCTCTGGAGAGGTGGGAGCCCTTCATTGCTAGGGCTGTCCCGCTAGAAGACACTCGCGAGGCCAGGTTAACGGCCGAGCTAGTTAACGAGTTCACCCGGAAAGCTATAGAGGTTTTAGACAAGCACCCAGTTAACAAGGAAAGGGAGGCAAAGGGGCTTCCTAAGGCTAATGCTGTACTACTCAGGGACGCTGGCTCCAGGCCGCAGGGGGTACCTAGCTTTAAGGAGTTATTCGGTCTCGACGGGGCTAGCGTTGTTGAGATGGTTGTTGAGCGCGGGATCGCCAGGCTCGCCGGTTTAAAGGATTACTCTGTAGAGGTAGAGGATCACAGCCTAGAGGAGAGGCTTGCTAGCGCTGCCGATGCTACCCTGAAGGCCATAGAAAGTCATGACCTTGTATACGTGCATCTGAAGGGGCCCGACGAGCCGGGGCACGATGGCGACTTCCACGGCAAGGTGAAAGCCATAGAAGCTATAGATGAAGTGTTTATGTCGGAAGTCGTGAAGCGGCTCCTAGGCGAGGCGGCTTTTATAGTAACAAGTGATCATGCTACTCCATACACCTTGAAGGCTCATAGCGGCGATCCCGTGCCGTTCATGATAAGCTGGCCCTCTGCGCCTCGGGGGCCCGGAAAGTTTGATGAGGATAACTGCAGGGGTAGAATGTTGGTGGGCGGCTACAGGTTAATACCCTTCGCTCTAAAGATAATGCAACGCTAGGCCTCAGCGCTAACCGGGATTTAAGTGTGTAAAGGTGTAGCGTCATGACAGAGCTGAGGGGTGACGGTCGTGACGACAGACGGTGGAAGCGTAGGAAGTCCGTAGGCATAATACATAGAAAGATCCTGAAGGCCACGAAGGTACTAACATACATTTACCTAGTAGCCGGTGTCAGCAGCCTCATGAGCATAATAGGCATCCTGCTATACCTCTTCGTCTCGCCTAGCAATGTGATCTTGGTGGAGGCCTTTGTATGGTTTGTCGAGGCGATAAGCTTCGCCGGGCTAGCAGTGGCATTTAAGATAGCAGCGAGTAGGACGATGTACTATAAGGCTAGATTCGAGATCCTGAGGATGGAGGCCCTAGCAAGCTTTCACTTGGCATTGCTTGGCCTCGCGATAACCCTCTTCATAGCTTACAAAGCGGTATCCGGCGGTAAGGGAGAGCCTACACCAATACTCTTGAGCCTCTACCCGCTCGGCAGCGCCGCGATGAGCTTCATGCTTAGCAAGATGCTCCACGAGAAGCTGCATAAGCTGGAGCTTCAGATAGTAAGTATAAGAGTTGTTGAAGAGAAGCTGAAATTCGACGTTGCCCTGGAGGCTGCGGGAGGCCTCGCGATAATAACTAGCAACCTTATAAAGCAGCCACTCATAGAGACGGGTATAGTCATACTAGTGGCACTATACGTCGTGTACGGTCTGAGTAGCCTAGCACTCTACAACCTAATGTACCTAGTAGGCCCCGGGCCTAGGAGCGAAAGGGAGAGAGTATCCAGGCAGATAAGGATAGTCCTGGAGAGGGAGAACTACAAGGCCAAGAAGATTAGGGTGGAGAGCTACGGTACATTTAGCGAGGCAGAAGTCTGGCTAGAGTACCCGAGCCATGTAGATCTAGGCGCTGCATATACGGAGAGTTCGAGGATAGCTAGGCTACTAGTAAAGAGGGTACCCGAGCTACTACGAGCACTGGTCATCCTGGTGCCCGTGAAAAGTAGGGTAGTAACTAGGTACAAGAGGATAGAGAAGACTTCGATAAGAGAAAGGAAAACGGAAAATAGTGGAGGAGAGGCTTCAAGGGTAGAAGAAGCTAAAGGCGGTAAGCAGTAGCAGCTGAAACCTACACTAGGCCTCCCCGAGGCTGCTTTAACGCACTCTCTAAGGAACCCTTAAGTAGCTATATAGAGGATTAGTCCGCTCCCCTTAGTTCCTCCACGTCTATCTCCTCCTGGAGTAGCCTGCTGAGTAGCTGCAAGCTAACTATGCTCAGGGGCTCTCCTCTCTCATCAACTACAAGAGCATAGGGGCTCCCCCCGGCTAGCATCATAGCGGCTAGACCCTCTATGCTATCGTTTTCTCCGACTACTGGCAACTCTATGGAAGGTAATTCGCCTAATCTGGCTTCAAGGTCGCCTATGTGAGCAGCCAGGGCCTCAGGCGCCACAGCCTTGTAACCGTCATTCTCCTTATATACTAGGAGTGCAGCCCTTTTCCCCTTAACAGCTGGTGCCACATCGCCTAGCCTAGCTTCTGGGTTGACTAAGACCGGCTCTACTATCCCATCGCCGTTGGTTCCCTGTATCACGCTGCTAATTGGCGTAGTGGGGTCGAGGGCTATCCTAAGGCATAGCCTCTCTCCATCCAAAGCCGAAGCCACCACTAGACAAGCGTCTATCAAGCAGGTATTAAAACCGGGCGCCCGGTAAACAGGTCCCACTAGGCTCCCACTGAAGCCGTATTGTCTTTATGGCCCTGCCTCCGGGAAGGTTTAAAAGTCAATGAAAGGCCTTATAGGAAAAACGGCTAATGTGGTACGGGTGTAGTGGTATGAAGCGGGCAATAGCCCTGGTATTGATAGCGCTGATGCTTCTGCCAAGCTTGGCCATCTTCTACGCTGCCCCTGCGTATGCCCAGCCCGTCGAACCCGTCGGCGAGCCGGTGACGACGCTGGTCTTCAAAACCGTAACCGACATGAATGCAGGCATCATACAGGTCGCTAAGGGCGAGGCCGACATCTTCCTCTGGAGCATGCCTCTAAAGAACTTCACAGGTCTAGACCCCAACCTATCCGCTAACCTAGAGCTAATACCCAGCAGCAGCACCTACACAGCTCTAGCCATCAACCTAGCAAGCAACATATATGACAGCACTAAGGACGGCGAGATAGTGGTAAACGTAAAGGGTCCAGGCGAGTACGAGACTATACAGGGCATGCAGATACCCGGCTTAGTCTATCTAAACGCTGATCAGGCATTCGGGAGCAACTGGGTAGACATAACTCAGGTAGACCCCAACGACCGGAACATAGTCTTCAACCCCTTCGGAGTCAAGAAGATAAGGCAGGCGCTGCAGTACGTAATCGACAGGAACTTCCTTGTAAACAACATCTACCTGGGCAGCGCTAACCCGATGCTCACAGCAATCAGGAGCACTCACGCAGCCTGGGAGTGGGTAGCTGACATACCCGAGGAGATGGGTGTCACCGCCCTACCCGACAGGGAGAGGGCCCAGCAGCTATTCGAGGAGGCCATGCAGGAGCTGAACCAGGTCTACGCTGAGTACGGTTACGAGCTAGTCCTAAAGGACGACCCACTAGCTCCTGGAGGCAAGTGGCTATACTTCAAGTACCCTGACGGCACTGAGGTACAGGTTGAGATCAACTTCCTCATAAGAATCGAGGACGAGAGGCTCGACATGGGCAGGCAGATCGCCAACTGGATCGAGAGCTATCTATACATAAAGGTTAACAGGATCGAGAGGCCCAGGACAATAGTCACACCGCTAGTCTACGGAATCAACCCGATACAGACCAGCGACACCATAGGCGGCAGGATATGGCACCTCTACACCGAGGGCTGGGTAAGCGTGACCGACAGCCCAGCCACCGACGCCAGGTACACGGCAGCATTCTTCTACGCTCCGCTCAGGGGCTACGGCCCCAACCACAGAGTAACCAACTGGTGGTTCTGGTTCAACCAGGACATGTATGAGCTAGGCTACAAGCTCTGGTACGGCAACTACACCCCTGACATGATCGACCAGCTAAGAGAGGACGTGAGGCAGCTAACCAGGATGGGCCTAGAGGAAGTGCCGAGAATCTTCTTAACCGAGAACCTAGAGTTCTTTGCAGTCAACAAGAACAGAGTCGCCTTCCTAATCTACGGAACCACCACCGGCCTCTGGAGCATGTGGGGTCCGAGGACCGCTAGAACCGTAGACGGCACACTAAACATACTAGAGTTCAGCGCCGCAGGCGCCCTATTCCTGAGCCCGTGGAACCCGATACTAGGCTTCACCGACATATACAGCGAGGTCATAAGGTACCAGGTGGCCGACTTCGGAATGTACAGGCATCCAGTAACGGGCCTACCCGTGCCTATAAGGGAGAAGTGGCAAGTCGAGATTAACACCGACGGCATAGAGGTGCCAGACGACGCTATAGTCTATGACCCGATCGAGGAGAAGTGGATAACCATAGGTGAGGCCAAGCAGGCCGGCAAGGACTACATACCCGGCGTGGCCGATGTGATAGCAGGTGAAAAGGCCCTAGCAAAGGTAACCTTCGACTTCGTGCTAGGCAAGTGGCATGACGGCACCGATATGACGCTAGCCGACATACTAGGCCTGCTAGCATTCTACTACGAGTGGGCATTCGACGACTCAACAGTGACCGGCCAGCCTGACCCGCTCTACGACAGCGAGATAGACACCGCTGTAACCGGCACTCTCTCACTAATATACGGAATCAAGGTGGTCGACGAGGACACTATAGAGATCTACACACCATATCTCGACGTCGATCCGAGCCTAATAGCCGAGGCAATCGACCCATGGGTATGGGTACCCATACACATGATCGTAGCGCTACAGCTAGCAGTAGTTAGCGACCCAGGAGGCGTGAACTACGGCTGGACCGACCGTGAGGGCACCGGCGAGATAGCAATAGACCTGCTCAAGCATCCCGATGTGATAGCCCAGATGGCAGAGCAGCTAAAGGGCATGGAGTTCATGTACCTGAGAGGCCTCAATGAGGTCAGCGGCATTGAGATAGTCAAGCCCGGCGAGATCGACGCCAGGCTAGATGCATACATTAACTTCATAAACGAGAGAGGCCACGCAGTAGTATTCAACGGACCCTTCGAGGTGCTAAGGTACGATCCCACAGCTAACGTGATGGAGCTGCAGTACTTCGACCAGTACCCGCTAGGCAAGGGCTACATACCCGAGGAGCTACTAACCACCACCAGGAACAACGTCTTCGTCAACCCTGCACTAGTCGAGACTGAGACGCCAACCGAGACCCAGACGAGCCCGACTGCTACCACAGTAGTAGTGACCCAGACCATAACCCAGGGCGGCACTGTAACCACGGTAGTGCAGACCGTGACCCAGACCGTGGAGCAGCCAGCTGAGCAGCAGCCCGCAGAGCAGCAGCCAGCCGAGCAGGAGGGCGGTGGCTTCAACATGACACTACTAGCAATAATAGTAATACTAGTGATAATCGCTGCGGCGGCCTTCTTCTACCTAAGGAGAGGCAGCTAATAGAGCGGTAAAACAGGGAAAGTTCTATCTAAACATTAACTCTTTTTAACTTCATATTCATTGTTAAACGGTTTTTAAATAACGTTATGAGTATTCTCTTATTGTTTTTAGCGTGACTACGCTTGTTTCGGAGTATAACTGTATTGTGGCTGATGTAATTCCCGGGGTCGGTTGATTTTCATAACTTTTTAGGGGTTAGGCTATAAGGGGGGTAGCCCGGTTTTTCTCGGATGGGGGCCCGCGCTTGGCCACGGCTAGGGCTATCTTAACTAGAGTGGTTAACAGCCTGATAACGCTGGTCGTAGCTCTACTCTTCATAAGCGCGATATTCGCGGTATTCAAAGTCACAGAGCTTGAGGGACGGCTCGCCGAGGAGCTACCTCTAATGCTCCAGCAGCTCGAGCAACAGTACAGGCATAATCCCGAGCTATTCGAGGAGAAGGCTAAACAGTTAGAGCAGGACCTTAGGGAGAAGTATGGTCTCACGGGCTCGTACTGGGAGAACGTGGTAAACTGGACGGTGAGGCTCTTAATAAGTAATCTCACCTTCAACTTTGGAACCACCCAGTATAGCTACATCGGTGGAACCAACGATGTCGGAGAGATATTGATTATAGCGTTGAAGAACACGGCGATTCTCTTCGTCACCGCCACTATAATAACGAGCATCATAGGAATAATACTGGGCCTGCAAATGGCCAGGAGGCCGGGCAGCCCGCTTGACAGGGGGATAAGCATACTGGGAATGATAAGCTGGAGCCTCCCCACATGGTGGGTCGCAATCATAATGCTCCTAGTATTCAGCTTCTATCTAGGCATATTCCCGACTCAGATGAAGGATGTCTACAGCGAGCTAGCCAGACTACCAGGAGGCCTAGAATATTATATACTGAGCATACCGATATGGCTCCGCTACATGGCACTACCCGTGATAACACTCGTGCTAGTCAGCTTCGGAGGCTGGGCCTACATAGTCAGGAACATAGTCCTAGGCGTCCTACAAGAGGACTTCGTGATGGCTGCCAGAGCAAGAGGCCTGCCAGAACGCAGAGTAATATACGGCCACGTGCTCAGAACCAGCAGCCCACCCATAGTGACTTACATAGCGTTAAGCCTCGTAGGAGCATTCGGCGGTGCAATAATAACAGAAGCGGTCTTCGGCTGGCCAGGCATGGGGCTGGTATACTGGGTTGCTATACAGAACCAAGACGCCACGGTACTAGTAGCCAGTACCTGGGTGCTAACAGTAGCATTCATACTCACCATACTAATACTAGACTTCATCTACGCGCTGCTAGACCCGAGAGTAAGAGTAGGCTAACAATGAAGGGCGAGGTCGTAGCTGGAAGGCCCGAGCACTGAATGGAGGGGCCTCCATACCCGTGCAGGATTAAACTGCAGCGTCGTGGGGGGGTGTTGTGGTTTGAGTGTAACCCTGAAGAGTATAGTTGACTTCTGGAGGGAGTATAGGAGGTATCCCATAGGTCTGGTAGGCCTGGGACTACTACTGCTGCTCATTATCGCGGCCTTGACGTTCCCAATATTCGGCGACTACCAGGTAGTAAAGAACTGGCTAACTAACCAGGAGTACTTCCAGGACTATCCAAGGGCCGTCCCGCCCTGCTGGGTAGGACTGCTAACCGGCCAGAGCCAGACTCAGACTATTATAGCCAAGGATGCCGAGGTCGCTAGCTTTGTCGCCGTAGAAGGGCCGGTCCAGGGCGAAGACGGCTACGTAAGGTACAGGATAACGGCTACCTTCACGGTCACCGGAGCAACGGAGCCTAGCGACGTAGCACTAGAAGCATACATGAGCTATCAAGCCGACCCGCCCGGCGTTCTAATAGAGGAGATTAAAGTCGTACGACCCGACGGCAAGGAGTTCTACCTAGTAAAGCCTGTGTTACCCGGAGGTCTAAACGTGAACTTGCCTCTCGAAACGGTGGCTCCCACGATAGGCACGGTCTTCGGTTACCCCAATACTAAGCTTCCCGGAGCTGATGTACCCTTCAGCTTAGTGGGCCTAGCTCAGAATCCAGTTGTGATAACTAGGTTCATTCTGCCAACGTTGACCCAGGAGTATGGAGCCGAGCTCGCAGGCGCTAGCCTGAGCCAGCTATTAACAAACGTTTACAGGGCTATATTCAGTGACGACATAGCAGCAGCGCTCAAGGGCGAAGACTACAACGTACTCCAAGGAGACTACCAGGTGATAATCACGTTTGCAGGAAAGAACCTAGACATGGAGATAGAGCCGAAGAAGTTCGTGGTTAAGGGTAGCTGCTATGGCCTACTGGGTACGGATGACAAGGGCAGACCCCTAGACCAGGGCATCTACTACGGAGTTAGATGGGCCCTCATCATAGGCCTGCTAACCAGCGTAATAACAGTAGTAGTAGGGACGCTATACGGTATAGCAGCAGGCTACATAGGCGGCATTGTAGACGAGGTGCTACTAAGATTCGCCCAGGTGGTGTACAGCCTCCCAGTGCTGCCACTACTAATCCTGCTGGCCGCCCTGTTCAAGCCCAACATATGGATGATAATAATCCTGATAGTGGCCTTCAGCTGGCCGGGGATAAGCTTCGTGACCAGAAGCATGGCTCTCCAGATAAAGAGTGAGCCCTACGTGGAGGCAGCCATAGCTGCCGGCGCAGGAACCCTAAGAATACTAATACTCTATATACTACCCCAGGTTCTGCCCTACATGTTCGCTAGCATGGCCCTCAGCGTGCCGGGAGCCGTCATAGCAGAGGCTAGCCTGAGCTTCCTAGGCCTGGGCGACCCCGATCTAGTCACGTGGGGCAAGATTCTCTACGATGCGCAAGACGCTGGAGCAGCCCTTAACGGCTACTGGTGGTGGGTCATACCCCCAGGGCTAGCAATAGCCCTCGTAGGAATGACATTCGTCTTCATAGGAAACGCCCTAGACACGATACTGAACCCGAAGCTTAAGAGGTGAGCCTAGACGGTGGCCGAGCTACTCAGAGTCGAGAACCTGAAAACCTACTACAACACCCTAAGAGGTATAGTTAGAGCAGTCGACGGAGTAAGCTTCACCCTAAGGAAGGGAGAGGTACTGGGAATAGCGGGGGAGAGCGGCAGCGGGAAGAGCACGCTAGCCTGGAGCCTGCTAGGCCTAGTACCCCCACCGGGCTACGTGAAGGAGGGCCACATATACCTGGACGGCATGGATATAACGAGGATGAGCGAGGCTGAGCTCAGAAAGAAAGTACGGTGGAAGAAGATAAGCATGGTGTTCCAGGGCGCCATGAACGCCCTGACCCCAGTATACACTGTGGGCCGCCAGATAGAAGAGGTATTCAAGATACATGCCCCCCACATGGGCAAGCAGGAGGTATGGAACCGTATCTACGAGCTGCTAGAGAGCGTGGGCCTGCATAGGAGCATAGCACACCGCTACCCACATGAGCTCAGCGGCGGGCAGAAACAGAGAGTCGTAATAGCGATGGCCCTAGCATTGGAGCCAGACATAGTAATAGCGGACGAGCCTACAACGGCTCTCGACGTGGTGGTACAGGCCCAGATCCTCAACCTACTAAAAAGGCTACAGAGGGAGAAAGGTCTAAGCATAATACTCATAACCCACGACCTCGGAGTGATCGCCGAGCTGGCAGAGACGGTAATGATCATGTATGCAGGCAAAATGGTCGAATACGGCCCGGCAGACCTAGTATTCACTAGGCCAAAACACCCCTACACAGAGGCCCTACTAAAAGCCATACCAAGACTGCGGGGACCAGTGGACAAGCTAATCTACATACCAGGCCAGCCACCAGACCTGACCAGGCCGCCGCCCGGCTGCAAATTCGCGCCGCGCTGCCCGCTAGCAATGGACGAGTGCCACGAAAAGGAGCCACCACTCTTCAAACTAGTAGACGGCAGGCTAAGCGCCTGCTGGCTCAACCGCAACGAAGCCCTAGAGGCAGGGGGGTGAAGAGGAGGGATGGCCCAGGCGAACGGAGACATAGTACTTGACGTTAGAGACCTAAAGGTCTGGTTCCCCCTGAGGAGGAGCATAAGCGAGATAGTAACGATGAAGCCGCGCCGCTACGTGAAAGCAGTAGATGGAGTTACATTCAAGGTAGCAAAAGGAGAGGTGTTCTGTCTAGTAGGCGAGAGCGGCTGTGGAAAAACAACCACAGGAAAGGCGATACTAAGGCTTGTAGACCCCACTGGGGGCCAGGTACTATTCAAGCCGAAACCAGAGATACTCAAAGAGCTAGAACGAAGGGGCATTAAGCCGGTAGACGGGGGGTATGTCGATTTAGTTAGGGTTCCCAAGGGCAAGTTCAAGCCATTAAGAAGAGAGCTGCAAATAGTATACCAGGATCCCTACGGTAGCCTCAACCCGAGATTCACTATAAAGAGGATCCTAGAAGACCCCCTGATAATCCACGGAATAGGCTCCCCAAAGGAGCGGGAAGAGATGATAGCTAGGATCCTCGAAGCCGTGAAGCTGACGCCAGCAAGCGACTTCATGACACGCTACCCCCACCAGCTCAGCGGAGGCCAGAGGCAGAGAGTAGCAATAGCGAGGGCCTTCATATTGAACCCGAGTCTAGTGGTCGCCGACGAGCCGGTCTCAATGCTAGACGTAAGTATCAGGGCAGAGATCCTGGAGCTACTACTAGACTTCAGGAAAAAATACGGAACTAGCCTGATCTTTATAACACACGACCTGGCAGTAGCCCGCTACATATGCGACAGGATAGCAGTCATGTACCTAGGCAAGATAGTAGAGATAGGAGACGCCCGCAGAGTAATTGAGGAGCCCGTACATCCCTACACTAAGGCGCTAGTAGCAGCAATACCAGAGCCTGACCCAGACAACAGGCTACGGATAAGGGAAGTGCCGATCAAGGGCGAGGTGCCCAACGCAGCCAGCATACCACCGGGGTGCCGCTTCCACCCGCGCTGCGTGGAATACGAGCAAGACAAGGAAAGACTAGACGCTCTTTGCCCAGTAAAGGAGCCCCCACTAGATCGCCCAATAAACGCGGCGCCGGGAGACGAGAGGCTAGTGGCGTGTTGGCGCTACATAGAGAAATAGGCGCTGCCCTTAGACCCTTCCCCAGGCTCTAGATAGTGGAGAGCGGTAAACAAGGCTTAACCATTTTAACCCCAGCCCGGGATGACACTAGGAAACGGTGCGGCCGTCGTCTAGCCTGGACTAGGACGCCGGCCTCCCAAGCCGGTGATCCCGGGTTCAAATCCCGGCGGCCGCACCAGGTAGCGGGGGACCCCGGCCCCCCGCACCACCTACTCCCCCTAGAGCCGCAGGGTAAGGCGAGAGGTATTCCCGGGCCCAGCGCCCTCTCATTTATCCCGGAGGGAGTGCCGTGTCTTGGCTCGCAGCCGTCCTTTCAAGCCTTGACAGGCGGGTGGTTTCCTCTCTTGCCCTCGTAGCGCTGGCCTCTCTACTGGGCGTGGAGGGTTTCGCCTGGCTCGGCGGCTATGTGCTCCTCCAACTAGCCTTCCTCGCAGCCTCACTCCTAGGCAGTGCAGGCATTGTGGTGGTTGCCCCGCTATCCCTCGCCGCGCTCTCTGCCCCTATAATAGCGGCGCTGCTATGGCGCAGGAACCCCCGGGCTTCAGCAAGCCTCGCGGGGGCCCTGCTCCTCCTCTCGGCGGGCTGGCCCCTCTACGCGGCTCTCATGCTGGGTGACGCCGTCCTAGCGACAGCCTCCCTTGCCCAGGCGGCCCTAGCCCTCGCCGCCGGCCTAGCAGCCTCTGGCCTCCGCTACCAGGCGCTGCTCTCCGCCCTCCTCTTACTCTGGCTCTCCTCCCCTCTCTCGGCACTAACCCTAAGGCTCTACAGCGGGCCCGAGGGCGAGGTGCCCCTGGCCCTGGCCGCCCTCCTCCAGGCCCTCCCCGCATCCCTGGCTGCAGCCATGCTCATGTGGAAGGAGGGCTGCAGGCCCGGCGCCCTGGCGGGCGCCGCGGCCTCGCTAGCGCTACTTCTGCTTACCCCTCTGGCGGTTGCAGTCGGGCTCGGGGAGGAGCCCCTACTGCTCGCCGCGGAGGCTGCGCCCTCGGTGGCTGCACTTGTCCTAGTAGCGCTCTGGGGAAGGCACTCTCGGGGTTAGGGGCGCCGCTTGATACCTTTTTCTTTTCCTCTCCACGCCCGGAGCCATGTAGTGGGGGACTGGGTCTTGGAGCAGGGCTTCTCCTTCCCCTGGGAGACGGAGCAGGTTAGGGCTGTCAGGGAGAGTGTGAGGGAGTTCGCCGAGAAGAGTGTGGCGCCGCTCGCCAGAAGGATAGACGAGGAGAACGAGATACCAGGGGACCTGCTGAGGGAGGCCGCGAAGATGGGGCTCTTCGCCTTGAGGGTGCCCGAGGAGTACGGCGGCCCCGGGCTTAGCCTGCTTGAGGCTGCTGTCGCTATAGAGGAGCTAAGCAGGGCTAGCAGCGGCGTCGGCCTAGTAGCCGTGGTAAGCGGCAGCATGGTTGTGTACCCTATAGTAAAGTGGGGTAGCAGCGAGACGAAGGATAGGTTCTTGTCTAGGCTTAGTGAGGGCGGCATTGGGGCCTTCGCACTTACAGAGCCGTGCTGTGGCACCGACGCTGCAGGGCTACGGATGACCAGGGCTTGGAGGGAGGGCGATGAATGGGTGGTAAGCGGGCAGAAAATGTTCATAACTAACAGCGTCTACGCCGACTTCTTCGTAGTCGCGGCTAGGACCGGCAGCCCCGAGGAGAGGCACAAGGGGATAACACTCTTCCTGGTAGAGAAAAGTGGCTGCGTCGATGTGAGTAAGCTCGAGATGATGGGTTACAGGGGGAGCGGGACTAGTATAGTGTACTTCAATGACTGTAGAGTGCCTGAAGAGTACGTGTTGGGAGAGCCTGGCACCGGGTTCAAGAAAGTAGTTATGACTCTAAACGAGGGTAGGGTCTCCACCAGCGCCAGCGCTCTCGGAGTTATGCAGGCGGCCTACGAGGAGGCCGTGAAGCACTCCATGGAGAGGGAGAGCATGGGTAGAAGACTAATAGAGCATCAAATGGTGCAGCACCTCCTAGGCGAGATGGCTAGACGCCTCGAGACTGCAAGGCTCTCAGTCTACACTGCCGCCGTGAAGGTGGATAGGGGGGACGACGACATGGCTTACTGGGCTAGTATAGCCAAGCTGCACACAGCAGTGGAGGGAGTAGAGCTAGTCAGGATGGCTATGCAGGTACTAGGCGGAATAGGCTACAGCAAGGAGTCAACGGTCGAGAGGCTATACAGGGATATAAAGATGGTTGAGATAGGGGATGGAACCAACGAGGTACAGCGCATGGTTATATCCAAGTTCCTTGCAGGCAAGGCTAGACCCAGGGAGTAACAGGGTTGGCCGCGCCACAGAACATAGATAGGGAGGCTGCCGAAGCCGTAGTAGACGTGCTCAAAAGGCTCTACGAGAGGGGCCTAGTACAGGTTAGAGGAGGCAACGTAAGCTACCTAGCCCCCGACGGCCTCATCTACATAACTCCCACGGGGACGCCAAGGCACAAGCTAACCTGGCGAGACGCTGCGGTGATGACGCTAGACGGTAAGGTAGTCGCGGGGCGACCGAGCAGCGAGTGGAGGATGCACATAGAGATATACAAGCGTCTCGACGAAGTAAACAGCGTGGTCCACGCCCACCCCAGGAGCGTCCTAGCAGCAGCTGAGGCAGGGATACCATTAAACCCTGACATATTCACCGAAGCCAGGTACTCCATAGGATGCATATCCTGGGTGGAGCGGATAGAACCGGGAACCCAGGAGCTGGCAGACAGCGTAGCCAGCACGCTGCATTCCACGGGCTGCAGAGCAGCAGTGCTCAAGGGACACGGAGCAGTAACAGTAGCTAACGACCCCTACAGAGCCCTAGACGCTATGGAAGCCCTAGAGGATCTAGCATGGATAACACTGATCCTCCAGGAGGTACAAGGGCGTTGCCGCGGCTAGGAAGGAACGGACCCGAATCGTCGAGCCTCGGCCTCGGCTTCTGGCAAGCCGGAAGCAGGCTCTGGGGCTACAAGAACGTGAACCCAGCAACGGTGAAGGCCGTAGTAGATACTGCTATCAGCGAGGGAGTGACGCTCTTCGACACCGCCGAGATCTACGGAGGAGGAAGGAGCGAGGAGCTACTAGGCAGAGCCCTGAAACCCAGCTACACCCCGGGTTCTATAGTTGTTGTAAGCAAGGTCGCCGGCTTCAGGGTCACGGAGAATGACGTATTGGAGGCCGCTAGAGGGATAACCAGGCGTCTCGGATTCACGCCAACTATTCTCCTCCACCACTGGCCGCCGCCCAGATGGACTGATCTATGCAAGCCCGTGAGGGGCCTCGAGGAAGCGGTAAAGGAGGGGCTAGCAGAATACTACGGGCTGAGCAACTACGGCGAGCAACACCTAGAGAAAGCGCTTGAGTGCAGCCGCAGGATAGAGCCGGTAGTGGATCAAGTGCAGTACAGTCTAGCCTATAGGGTGCCAGAGATCGCTCTGAAGAAGCTCCTCGAAGAGAACGGATTAGCCCTCATGGCTTGGAGCCCCCTAGCGAAAGGCGCGCTAGCCGGCCTGAGAGAGCCGAAGACTAGGGTGCAAGCAAGGGATCCAGTCTTCAAAGCCGCATCACGCGACAACGAGTTGCAGGACGCCCTCTCCAAGGTAGCTGGCCGCCACGGAGCCACGAAAGCCCAGGTAGCGTTAGCATGGCTAATAGCCAAGGGAGCCTTCCCGCTGCCAGCGACCATGAAGCCTTCAAGGGTAAAGGAGTACGCTGCGGCGCAGAAGCTAAGACTAGCAGAGAGCGACATAGCAGAGCTGGACAGGGCCTCGGAAAAGTATGTATATAAGTGGGGCGCTGGATACGAGACGGACTTCATGAAGATAACGGGAGTAACCCCCGCACTGCTACAAAAACTATTCATTTCACTTCTAGGGGGAATCTGAGCCGTCGCCACCCGCCATGGCGCGGTGCTCCCTCATCATACACCTATCAACTACAACGTCGAAGCCGAGATCCTCGGCAAGCTTAACGGCTTCTTCGCTGGCAGTGCCAAGCTGGAACCATATCACAGGTCTCCTGCCAGCCCTCTCCGCGAGCCTGGCAACAGCCTTTACAACCTCCACTGCCTCCTCGGGAGGCCTAAACACGTCTACAACATCAATCTCTCTGGCAACCTCATCAGGTATATCGTCGAGGCTAGGATAAGCCTTCTCACCGAGGATCTCAGCAGCCCTAGGATTAACTGGTATAATCCTGTATCCGTGCTCCTTCAGGTAAGCCGGGACACGGCCAGCATCCTTCTCCAAGCTCCTACTGGCACCAACAACAGCGACAACCCTAGCCCTCCTAAGCACCTCCCAGGGATGAGGCCTCCCCACCACGAGCCCACCACTAGCATTGAAGGCCTCCAGCCTATTTCACGCTCGATACGTAGCGGGTGCATAAGCTGTGAGCAGCGGGTTCAGGCTAAAACAAGTCATACTACTTAGGCGTGACATTCAAATGGGTAGAGGCAAGGCAGCAGCACAGGCAGCCCATGCCAGCTGCGATGCAGTATTCAAAATCATACACAGCGGAGACGCTCGGTGGAGAGAGTGGCTAGAGGAGTGGAGAAGAGAAGGTCAAGCAAAAATAGTACTCCGAGTAGATAACCTAGACCAGCTACTCACGCTCCTACAGCAAGCGGAGAGAAGGGGGCTACCAACGAGTCTAGTAAGGGACGCTGGCAAGACGCAGCTAGAACCGGGAACGATAACAGCAGGAGCAATAGGACCAGCACCCTCGCATGATATAGACAAGATAACAGGACGCCTCAAACTATACTAATATCACTAAGCTATCTGCGAGCGGGAAGCAGGTGGCGCCGGGGGCGGGATTCGAACCCGCGCGCCCCTCGCGGGGCAACGGGTCTCAAGCCCGTCCCCTTGGGCCGCTCGGGCACCCCGGCGCCCCAAGAGGGGGAGGCCCCCTCGCGATACAGATACCTTAGCGTGTAGCGGGGATAAAAGAGAGGGGGAGTCAGGGGCTCCTGCGGAGAGCCTCCCGGGGGATAAAGCCCGTGAAGACCGCCACGCATCCGAGGCCCTCCAAGGCCTCCTGATAGGCCTGCGTGGGGGCCTGTGGGGTGGGCCTGTGTTACTAGAGGCTTCCAGTCCCGGCGGGGCTCCAAAAGGGGAGCCCTGCACTCGCGCTTAAACTCTTACTGGTAGCTCTCCTTTCCTCCTTGCAAGTATCCGGGGGCTCTCTTCGTCGGTACTCGGTTACTAAGGCTCTCGGGTTCAACCGCTTTCATCTTCATGAGAGTTAAAAGAAAGGGGGGTTAGGCCGGGTGGGTCTACTTTTGTGAAGGGTATAAGGATTCCGGTTTGGTAATAGTAGTGTTAGTGTATGGCGGGGGGTTGAGGAGGTTGAGGTAGTCGTACCCGTTGAGGTTGAGGAGGGGATGGCGTGGTTATCCCCGTCTGACCCCCGCCAGTGGTTGTGTGATGCGCGTGTTAGTAGGGGTGCAGTGTTATGGGTCCGGCGGAGGAGGGTAGGGGGTTGTTGGGGGGTGTTGTTGCGGGTTGCGGGTTCTACCTGGTTCTCTCCGGTGTTGTCCGGCAGGATAGGGTTATGATCCGGCTTGTCCGTGCTCTTGAGGGCGTGGGTGCTAATGTGTTCTTCGTCGATGAGGAGTCTCGAGTGGTTAAGGCTAACGTTCCTGCTTCAGCTATTAGCGTCTTAAGAGATCTTGTTGATGGTTATCTTGATGGTGTCGGGGTCGAGGTTAAGGCTAGTTGTAGGCTTGTTGATGCCGGGGGGGTTGCTGAGAGGCTGAAGAGTGCTGGTTTCAGGGCGTTCAGGGGGGGCCGGGGCGTTACAGTGGCGTACGGCGTCTACTCGGGCAGGATCATAGAGGTCGAGGTGGATCACGGGAAGAATAGGTTGAGGGTTAAGGTTGGCAGGAGAACTAGTGCCAGGCCCCGCTCTCCTCCCCCACCCGGCTTATTTATACTTGGTGTCGGGGAGGCTGGCGAGGCTCTCAAGGTTCTAAGGGGTCTTCTGGGGGTGTAGCTGAGGCTTTGGCCGAAGAGACTGCTTACATAGAGTTTGCTGTCAGGGCTGGGGTTGCCCTTCTGGGTGGTGCATTGATCGGTCTTGAAAGGGAGAGGGCCCAGCTGGCGGGAAAGGGGGGCCCTAAGGGAGCGTCTATTCCGGGGCTAAGGAGTATTGGCTTGGTGAGCCTTTACGGCTTCCTGGTGTCATATGCTTCCTCATACTTGCAGGGTTCAACGGGCTGGGTATTGATGGCTGTGGGCTCTGCGAGTATAGTGTTGTTAGTTTTGATCTATAGCTATGCTAGGCTGGTCCTGGCTCGGAGTGGCGGTGTCACTACTCAGCTGGTACTGTTCACTACCTTCATGATCGGTGTCCTCAGCGGGTTTGGCCTGGTTCTGGAGGCTGCTGGTCTGAGCATTGTTGTGGGATTGTTGCTGGCTAGTAAGGATACTGTTGCCCGGCTAGCCAGGAGTATAAGCTATCCCGAGCTCGTGGCTATGATGGAGGTGGGCGCCCTAGTAGTCGTGATAGGGCCTCTCGTGCAGGCCCTGAGGCCGCTTATACCCGTGATAGATATACTCCAAGTATATCTATTCACGGTTGCCGTAGTCGGAGTAGTATTCACAAGCTACATGGCAGCGAGGGTCTGGGGCGAAAGAGGAGCAGCGGCAAGCATAATACTAGGCAGCCTCGTTAACAGCGAGGCAGTTATAGCTGCTATAGCAAGAGCAGCCACGGCAGCGAAAACCGCCAGCAAGACGCTAGTGGCCGCGGCCGCCACAATAGTCATAGCGGTAATGCAGATTCGTAGCGCCGTGCTAGCAGGATACGCCTTATTCATAGCGATAGGCCCCCCACCGGCCGAATCGCTAGCAACACTAGCATCTGTAGCCGGATTAGCAGCTCTGGCAGGCCTCTACGCCTCCCAAAAGCTAGGCGGCGTGGCGCCAGCAGTGAAGCCGAGAAGCCCGCTAGACTGGGGACTCGCAGCCAGAAGCGCAGCAGCATACCTAGCCATAACCCTAATAGGGAAAGCACTCCTGGCCGTGGCAGAGGGCTACCGTGCAGGGGTAGCAGTTGCACTAGCAGTAGCAGCAATAGGAGGCTTAGTGAACGCCACCGCAGCGATTCTGGGGATGGCAAGCATAGCAGGAGAAACTGGGCCGACACCCGCCACCGCAGGAATGCTAGTAGCGATAGCAGCAGCAACACTCAACAAGGCCCTATACGCCAGGGCGGCGGGGGCGCCATCCTGGGCTGCGAGAAGCGTGACACTGCCAGCACTCACGCTAAGCCTGCCCCCGCTAGCCGCCGCCCTCATCCTTATCCTCCAACCTTAGCTTCACAACCAGGAACGCCCGCCTCCTCTCGCCTCGGCCTGTTATCCCCACGTCTCCATCAACGATTCTAACGCCAGGAATCCTAGCGGAAACCTCGGAAACGATCTCGGCCAAAACACAGTTGTGCTCGCCAGCAGCGTAAAGCTCTACCTCGCCCCGCGAAGCCAGCTCGACTAGGACCTCATCAACATAGAACTCGACGTCTCCGGTCTTCACAGTGATCCTCCTAGCAGGCACCTCTCCAGTCACCCCCCGGAGTCGCGAGCGAAGTACGCAACCAACACGGATAAGGCTGGAGATCCAGGGTAATACAGACCCTCCCATCTCCTAGCAGCAAACAGCCACTATAACAAGCCCAGTGGAGCGCCAAGAAGGGGAAGCTCCACACGAACCCACGCAACGTCGGGGCCCCCAGGGCCCTTAAGATGCGCGAGAAGTGGAGGCCTTCGCCCTCCCCGGGGGCCGCTTCATGCAGGAACCCCTCCCCATTTAGAGGTGCGTGGTAGGGCTAGAGGTGCGGCATAGAATGGCGGCTGAGACTGCAGGTGTAGCAGGCATAAAGGGGGTATACAGGGGGCTCTGCCCCAACTGCGGCAGAGAGATAGAGGAGGACAGGCTAGCGAGGGGGCTCCCCTGTAGGGCCTGCCTACCCAGGCCCCCGGGTAGGGACGGGGTAGAGGCGGTCGCCGAGGCCCTGAGGGCGCGTGGAAAACTCCTAGGCCTACACTGGCTATGGAGCCTTGAGAGAGAGTACAGGGAGTTCGAGGCCTACTTCAAAGTTAAGACTGGCAGCGTGCCGTGGAGCGCTCAGAAGAGCTGGGCTAGGAGGCTCCTCGCCGGTGAGAGCTTCGCTATAATAGCGCCCACAGGGGTAGGCAAGAGCACCTTGCTCAGCGTGTACACCGCTTACAGGGTTGAACACTCGGGCTGGAGGACCCTCTACCTAGTCCCCACCGAGAACCTCGTAAGGCAGGTGGCCTCCCGCCTCCAAGGCCTCCTAGAGCCCTCCAAGGTTAGCTTCTATTATAGCAGCATGCCTAGACGGCTAAGAGAGGAAGCCCTAGCATCACTAGCAAGCAGCGGCCCCGGAGCCACAATAGTGACAACGGGCCTCCTAGCCAGACGCTTCGAAGACCTATCCAGGGAGGGCAGCTTCAACCTAATAGTTGTAGACGACGTTGACAGCCTGCTCAGGGCTTCAAGGAATATAGACAGGGTGCTGCAGCTACTCGGCTTCCCCGGAGACCTGGTAGAGGCAACCGCTAAGCTAGTCGAGGCCAAGCTAAGGTATTACAGGCTCTCGGCTGCAGGGGCCAGCGAGGAGAAGCTCTCGAGACTCGAAGAGGAGATAGCCGAGCTGGAAGCCTGGATCAGAGCCTTCTACCCTGATAGTCACGGTCAGTTGGTAATAGCTAGTGCTACAGGGAGGCCCCGGGGACATAGACACCTCATATTCAATGAGCTACTCGGCTTCGAGGTAGGCGGCGGCAGCGATTACCTGAGGAACGTGGTAGACTCCTACACGGTAACCGCTAGCATCGGGGAAGAGGTGCTAAGACTCGTGGAGAGCCTCGGCGACGGGGGTATAGTATTCGTAAGCCAAGCCCTCGGCAGGGAGGAGGCCAGGAGGCTCGCCGGTCTCCTAAAGGAGAGGGGTATTAGAGCGGGCCTGGTACTCTCCGGGGGCAGGAGGAGGATAGAGGAGTTCGAGAGAGGCGAGCTAGAGGTTCTAGTTGGGGTTGCAAGCCGCTATGGAGGGCTAGTCAGGGGCCTCGACCTCCCGGAGAGGGTTAGGTATGCAGTCTTCGCCGGAACCCCCGGCATGAGAATCCAGCTCAGCGAGGCACTCCTAAACCCGAGGAGGCTGTTGAGGCTCCTAGACTACGCCTCCTCCCGGGGAGTGGCGTGGGCTAGTGAAGGCTATAGGAGGCTAGCCAGGCTCGTAGAGAAGCTCTCAGACCCGAGCCTTGCCACCCTAGCTGCTAAGGGTAGACTCAAGGCTGAGGGCCTACTGGCTGAGGCTGCAGGCGCGGTACTAGAATTAGCCGCCAGGCTAGAGCCCTGGCTAGTAGAGGAGGCTAGGAGGCGCAGTGGAGTCGTCAGAGTCGGAGGCCTAGTTGTCGAGGCTACAGGCCACCTCTTCACGCCCGACGCCCCCACGTATCTGCAAGCCAGCGGGAGGACGAGCAGGCTACTCAGAGGAGCGATGACCCGTGGTCTCAGCGTGGTGGTTGATTCAAGCCCAGAGTACGTTGAGGCCCTGTGGGAGAGGCTACGCTGGATGGCTAAGACCGAGTTCAAGAGGCTAGAAGATCTAGACCTTGATGCTGTACTCAGGGAGGTCGAGGAGTCTAGGAGGGGCGGCGGGAAAAAGGTGCAGGTCAAGACGGTTCTACTCCTGGTCGAGAGCCCCACGAAGGCTAGGAGTATAGCTTGGTTCTGGGGCAGGCCTGGGAGAAGGAGGATAGGCAGGGTAACAGTATACGAGGCCAGCGTGGCCGACGAGGAAGAAGGAATAGTATATATCATGCAAGTGGCGGCGACCAGGGGCCACATGCTAGACCTTGCCACCGACGAGGACGACTCTAGACACGGGGTTAGAGTAGAGCAGGACATCTACAAACCGGTATACGAGACTATAAAGAGGTGCGTGGACTGTGGCCACCAGTTCACCAGCCGCGATACAGTGTGCCCCAGATGCGGCTCTCCCAGAGTCCTGGACAGCAGGGAGGTAGTGGAGGCGATAAGGAGGCTGGCAATCGAGGTTGACGAGGTAGTGATCGCTACCGATCCTGATAGGGAGGGCGAGAAGATAGCCTGGGACTCGATGCTAGCAGTTAAACCATACAATCCGAACGTTAAGAGGGCTAGGTTCCACGAGGTCACCCCCACTGCTGTGATGGAGGCACTGAGGGGTGCAGGAGACTTTGACTGGAGACTTGTTAGGAGTCAGGAGGCTAGGAGGATAGTAGACCGATGGATAGGATTCACCCTGAGCCTACACCTCCAGGTGCTCCACGGCAAGCCATGGCTAGGAGCAGGCAGAGTTCAGACTCCGCTCCTAGGCTGGATAATAGAGAGGTACGAGTCTTGGAGCAGGTCCCGCGGCCACGCAGTAGCCGCGAGGCTCCACGGCGGGGGGATCCTCAGGCTCTTCGCAGACAGCAAAGAGGAGGCCGCAAGGGCAGCGACAGAGAAAGCAGTAGAGGTTATCGAGGCTGAAGAGTGGTGGGAGGAGTACAGGCCCCCGCCACCCTTCACTACAGACGCACTACTCCTAGAGGCCAATAGGCGGCTAGGCCTGAGCGCCCAGGCAACAATGAGGCTCGCGCAGGACCTCTTCGAGTCAGGCCTCATAACATACCACAGGACAGACAGCACCAGGGTCAGCCCCACGGGGATAGTAATAGCGAGAGAGTACCTAGCAAGGGTAGGCCTCCTAAGCGCTCACAAGCCTAGGCAGTGGGGAGAAGGAGGAGCCCACGAGGCGATAAGGCCTACCAGGCCCCTAGACGCGGGTGAAGTGGAGAAGGCGGTACTCGAAGGCTCGCTAAGGCTCCCCATAAGGCTCACCCGCCTCCACATAAGACTCTACGACTTGATATTCCGCAGGTTCATAGCAAGCCAGATGGTGCCTGGTAAGCTGAGGAAGGCGAGGGTAAAGGTTAGGATGGGCCCGCTAGAAGCCGTCATAGAGGGCCCGGTAGAAGCCGTAGGAGGAGCGGCTAGCATCTACCCACCCAGGCTGGACAGGGCCCTAGCAGAACTCGCAGCGGCGGGCCCCGGCTCAAGACTAGAGGTTGTAGAGGCGAGGATAGTCAAGGCTAGCAGGGAGAGGCTGGCAACGAGCGGAGACGCAGTGCAGTGGATGAAGAGCGCCGGCATAGGCAGGCCGAGCACTTACGCCAAGGCAATAGAAGCGAACAGGAGGCACGGCTACATAGTAGAGAGTAAGAAGAGGCACTACCTAATACCGACAAAACTAGGCTTCACAGTCCACAGCTACCTCTCCACAACCTTCAAGCCACTAGTAAGCGTAGAGACTAGCAGGGAGCTAGAAGAGATGCTAGACAGGATAGAGAAGGGAGAAGAGTCGCCCAGGACCGTCATAGAGAACACGTGGAGCCTAATAGAGGAGTTAATGGCGGCAGCAACTAGCAGCGAAGCCGCCGGAGAGGCAGGGGCAGGAGCAGTATAAACCCTTGGCGTGACACGCTTAGATCCTTAGAGAGCAGAGGGCCGGCCCTAGGGATCGAGAGCCCCGGGAAGAGGGGCGCGATGACCCTAGGGCGGCTCCACCCCGAACGCTTCAACGATATTATCAACGGCTACTCGGTTGACCCACTCCTCTAGCCCCTTCTCAGCTAGTTCCCTGAGCTTCCTTGCCATCTCCCACGGGTACACAACTACTCCCGGCCTTTTGGGGTCGTCAATGTAGTCGCTTTCAACTACGAAGAACGGCTCAACATTTTGCGCGGCGTAATCGAGGAGCCTAGCCACGCCGGGCACTGTAGCCCTATAACCCGCCTCGACAGCCGCCCTCGCAACCTCGAGACTCGCATGGTGGAAGAATACCCTGGAGCGAGCATCCTTCGAGAGGCCCAGCCTGCGAGCTATGAGTTCGATGGTCTCTACAGTGACGGCTCCCGCCTGCTCTAGATGCAGCTGGACCAAGCAGCCCTCCTCAGCCGCTAGCAGGGCCTCCTCAGTGACAGCCTGCGCGATTGAGACCCTCTCAGGCCTAGCCTTATAGTGGGGCCTCCCAACCTCCCCTATACCGTCGATGACGCCCTCCCTGCATAGCCGCTTCAACTCGCCTACAACTCTCAGGCCTAGCCTGAGAGCCTCCACCGGCTTCAACCTATACCTGTCTATGAGCTTGTCGAAGTCGGCAGGGTGTATCCCAGAGAAGCACTTAACCTTTAAACCGCGTGACGCAGCCTCCCTGCACTCACCAGCAACGAGCCCCGCAACCTTAAGGTAGGCCTCAAGACTCGGAGGCTCGATGCCATAGCTCCAGGGGCTAAGGCTGAGGAGCGCCATGAACCAGCCCCCCTCAGCTTTAAAGCGCTCAGCGATCCTAGCAGCACCCATACCCCTAACAGGATTGCTATGACCGTGGCCGTCGCCGACCAAGACGCGAGCCAACACCCACACCTCCCCCCCGGCTCAGCCTTTACAGAGTCCCTTTAAGAGTCTTAGAGTGAGACGTTCCTAGTGGACGTATAGCTTTAATCTCCTCCGCTGAGCGCCGCGACATAAAGTGGTGCCCTAAGGGGGGAAGGAGGAGCCGTCGAGTTGCCGCCAGTCAATGTTGCTGCGCCCCTCTACAGGGCGCTAGCCCTCTCCTACAGGCTGGGGGGCGAGGAGGAGGCTTGGAGGATAGTCAATGAGAGGATAAACGAGGCGACAAGCTTAGTTGAGAGGCTGGACTACATAGCTAGGCGCCTAGAAGTACCGCTTCCACGGAGGCTAGGAGAGCTGGCTGGAAGAGTGGAAGCCGCTGTGGAGAGCCACGATGTAAAGGCAGCGGTATCAGCGGTAGGAGAACTAGTTGACTGGGTCAGAAACGTGGGGCCAAAGCTAGAATACCTCTGGATAGCCTCTGGCAGCCTAAGAATATCAGTGGCACTAGCCAACATAGCCTTCTGGCTCTACATAGCGCTCCTCTCAGAAGTTGCAGGCCCCCAGGGAGTGCTAGCCACGGTAACACTTCTAAGCCTCATGGCCGCCTTCGCTGCAGCGCTACTATTCCAGTTCCACTCCTCGGTTTACCCGCTAGCAGTGCTCTTAGTAGCAGACACATTCTTCGCAGGCCTTTACATAAGAAGCGACTTCTACCTCCAAGAAGCCGCTGCAGCCTTAGGACTGGGAGTCCTAACGGCGGCAAGCGTCATCCACTCAGGGGTAGTACGGGGCTCGGCAGCTAAGCTGCTAGGAAGCAAGCGATAACAGCCTCTCTTTAGCCTCTATTCCAGCCTAGACTGTCCGATGCTTCACTAGAGGGTCATCTAGGAGGATGGATGGGGGTTTTCCGGCGTGCAGCTGCCGGGCTGGGTAGCCTCGACGGTTGATCCGTACTTGGCGGTTGCTATCACCGGTCTCCTGCCTGGAGTCGAGCCTCGTTATGCATATCTACTGGGGCTTGCACTGGGTCTTGACCCTCTAGAGAGTCTGCTAGTGAGTGTTGCCTCGACGATGCTGTTAGCCTTTATATTGACAGTGTTCGTTAGCATTGTTGATCCACTGTTGGTGTTTGCCTGCGAGCGTCGCCCTGCACGCTGGAATCTGGCATGCATGTATGCTAGGATTAGAGCGTGGAGTGGGAGGAGGGGTGCTAGGCTCGTCGAGAGGTACGGCCCGCTGGGCGTGTTCCTCCTCGTTGCTGTGCCGCTCCCAGCCACTGGCATGTACACCGGAGCACTGGCTGCAGCCCTATTAGGTCTCCGGGGCTTAAGGCTCCTGGCTAGCCTAGCCCTGGGCGGGCTGGCCAGCCTAGCTATAGTATACCTCACGAGTACGGGGGCCGCGGAGGCGGTATCCAGACTATAAATACCCCTTGCTGCCCACTATTCTAAGTCAATGTCTGCGAATCGATCCAGAGGCGCCATGCCTTACCCCCGAAGGGGGATGCAGGATTGAAGGGGGGTGGAGGGTCTTGACTGTTAAGCCTCACAGCGATCTTCTACGTGCGGCTGTCGCAGCGTCTAGGAATAGCTATGCTCCTTACAGTGGCTTCAGGGTTGCTGCAGCGGTTAGGGCTGGAAGCGGGAAAGTATATACCGGGGTTAATGTCGAGAACGCTAGCCTGGGCTTGACTGTCTGCGCGGAGAGGGTGGCCATCTTCAAAGCCGTGAGTGAAGGGGAGAGGGAGATCAGGGAGGTTCTAGTGTACGCTGTTGATAGCTACGATCCAGTACCCCCCTGTGGTGCGTGTCTGCAGGTGATAGCCGAGTTCGCCAGGGACGATGTCGAGATAGTTATGGTGTCGGGTACTGGTAGGATAGAGAGGGCCAGGCTATCTCAGCTCTTGCCAAAAAGGTTTAAAGGGGAGAAGCTGAGGAGGGGCTAGGGCTACTCGTAGTAGAGGGCTGGTTTGCCGGGTAGAGCCTGAGCCTTCCTGGGGCTTACACCCTCCTCCTCAGGCTCCACGATAACCTCTACGTCTAGCTCCTTAGCGTAGAGGCTTGCTGCATCCTTTAGAGCAGCGAATTCAAGGCTTCTGGGGGCGAATCTAGCTAGAACCTCCGGGTTCTTCATTATAGCCTGGAAGAGGCTTGCTGCATCCTTCTTATCAACGCCATCCACGCTGAATACCGCCCTAGCCGCCTCTCTGAGGGGCTTGCCCGAGGCTCTCTCCCGGGCCACGGCCTCGAGGGCGCGGTACTTCCACTCGGCAGCCACGGTGACTATGAGCTTCTTAGGTTCCTTGACGAACTTCCTGATCTCCCTGGCGTCTTCAAGGGTATCGATCACGACTTGCTCGGCTCTCTCCACGGCCTCGTCTATCTTACTCTCATCGGGTTCCGGCCATGATGCTGTGTTGGCGAAGCCCTCCTTACCCATAGCCTCCCAAGCCTCCTCGGCTGTATGGGGAGCGAAGGGCGCGATGAGCAGGGTCTGCACCTCTATGAAGCGCTTTAGTATATCGCTTCTAGGCTCGCCACCGGCCCTCTTCAGGTACCACCTCCAATCCTCCTGGAGCTTGTAGTAGCCCTCTACCAGCGCCGACTTGAAGTTAGTCTCCTCCATGAGCTGGGTTACCCTCTTTATCGTTGAGTTAAGGCGGCTCTCGAACCACTTGTCTATCCAGCGCTCCTCATCCCTCGCCCTCCTGCCCCAGTTACTCTTCACGAAGTCGATCCAGCCTAGGAGCAGCTCGACAGCGCTGTCAGCGACGGAGGGCTCGAAATTCGCGTCGTCGAGGCCGGCATCGGCACCGGCCATGACCTCGGCCCAGCGGGTAGCGTCGGCGCCCCACCACTCTAGGGCCTGCCTCAGCGTGATGAAATTGCCCTTGCTCTTGGACATCTTCTCCCCCATTACTAGGATCCAGCCGTTGACGCCGATCCCCCGGGGCCACTTCTCCTCCGGGAATATGGCTACGTGGTGGAATATCATGAATGTGAGGTGGTTGGGTATTAGGTCCTTACCGCTTATCCTGAGGTCGAGGGGGTACCAGTACTCGAACTCCCTCCTCATAGCCTCGAGGACTTCTCTTGGGACGCCGCTTCTCCTGGAGACCTCCTCCGGGTCGCCCTCTCCCAGGAAGACGTAGTCAAATACTTCAGGTGTCAGGTTCTCGGGCTTGAAGCCATAGTCCTCGCTGTGCTCCGTGTACTTCGCTATGGTATAGTAGGCCATGTAGATTGTGGAGTCGCTCAGGCTCTCAATAACCCACTCTGGATCCCAGGGGAGCCTGGTGCCGAGTTCTCCCTTGTGTGTGAAGGCCCAGTCCCTCAGCTCCTCTATATTGCGCTCGAAGTCCTTCCTAACACTCTCTGGGTAGAGGTGCATCCCTGCTAGGGCCTTCCTGGCCTTCTCCTTCCAGTCCCTCCTACTGTAGAGTATGAACCACTGGTCCCTCACTATCTTAACGTGGGTCCTCGCTCCGCACCTGCAGTACACAGGGCGGGGCAGCGTGTAGATCTTTAATGCATCTCCCTTCTCGGCGAGCCACTCGACTACAAGCTCCTTAGCCGTCTTCACGGGCATCCCGGCGAACCTGCCTGTCACCTCAAGCATTACGCCCTCGTAGAACTCCTTGCTGTACACCTCTCTAGTGGCGGCTTCAAGCTCCTCCCTCTGCTCCTGACTACTTATCCCCCTCTTCCTAACCTCCTCTTCTACCAGGAGGCCCTCCACTCCAGGCACGCTGATTAGCTTCACGGGCTCGAGCCTCTCGACAATGCCGGGGTCAACGCCGTACCTAGCCAGTTCTTCGGGCCTCCTCTTCAGATCCATGAGGGCAACGTAGTCGAAGGGGGCATGGGCGGGCACGCTCATGACGACTCCAGTGCCTAGCTCTGGGTCTACGAAGCTCGCGGGGAGCACTATAACGCTCATCCTGTTAGCGGGGTTCTCAACCATCTTCCCGATCAGCTCCGACCCCTTGATCCTACCCTTAATGACGACCCTGTGACCCTGATCCGCTATCTCCCGAGCCCCGTACTCGCCTAGAACCCACTCCTCGCCGTCAACCTCAGCTATGACGTATGTCGCCTCTGGATGGACCCAGAGGTTAGTCACGCCGAATACTGTCTCGGGCCTGAAGGTGAGGGCAGGGAAGACTAGTCCATCCCTACTCCTAAACTTTATAATATACGCCTCCACCGGGCTAATGCCAGCGTACTCGTCGGGCCTGTCATGGTCACCGACTACCTTCTGCTCCCTAGGACACCAGACCACGGGGTGGCTACCCTTGCCCACGAGCCCCTTCTCCCTGAGCTTGAGGTACTGCCACTCTACGAACCTGCTGAAGGAAGGGTTAAGGTATGTAGTGTGGAACTCCCTCCTCCAGTCGATACTCAGCCCGTACCGCTCAAGATCCCTCCTCCACTCGCGGGTGAAGTAGCGTACCCAGTACTCGGGATCCTTGAACCTATCAAGCTCCTCCCTAGGAACGCCCTGCTCAAGCAGGATCCTAACAATCTTCTTATCGCCCTGCCTCAGCCTGAGAGCGCTCGCCACTATAGGACCGCCAGTAGCGTGCCAGCCCTGCGGGAACAGTACATTATAGCCCTGCATCCTCTTGAACCGAGCCGCTAGATCGACCCGGAGAATAGTGAAGGCACCGCCTAGATGCGGCAGACTATTAACATAGGGAAACGGAAATGTAACCATAAACTTCGGCCTGCCGGGCTCCGGGTCAGCCTCGAAGATACGAGCCTCACGCCACCGCCTCTGCCACTTCTCCTCCACAGCCTTCAGCCGCTCCACTAAGCTTCTTTCAACGCGTGGCACAACAGCGTGCCTCCTAGCGACAGCCTCGGCCATAACCACGCCACCCAAGCCAAACCCTTCCTGAAAGGGGGAAACCCTCCAGACTAGGGGTTGAACCAGTCAACTATAAACTTTAGCCGGGCAGCGGGGTCCCCGGGACGCCTAGAAGGGATGAGACGCTACAGCCGAGAAGAGGGAAAGTGCAGCCGGTGGTTCAGCGTAGGGCGCCGGGGCATCTCTCCCAGGAGGATAGCCAGTCAACGCCGAATGCGAAGTCGAGCACTGTGGTGGCGTAGGAGCCTGGAGGCAGGGCGAAACGGGCCCTGACGACTCCTCCCCCCAGGCTACTACAACGCCACATACAGGGAACCACAGCTAGGGGCCGCCACCCACCCCTAGGAAGCAGTGGCAAGCTAACCGCCTCCTCGAGGGCTACCTCCCTAACTAGCCTAGCCCACAGGCTACGCCCCCGGGATAGCCTGGGAGAGGGAAGCCTAGCAGCTGGAAGCCTCACCCTTCTCCCCCCGGGACAGGGATACTCAACCCAGTGCTCCGCCAGCTCCCTAGGGCTTAAGCCCCTAGAGAGGGCTAGACTAAGGACTCTATTAAACAGGTAGGCTTGAAGAGCCTCCACGACGACACGAGGAGGCCTCCCGGCTCCTCCACGCCAAGCAGCCCTGAGAGCCCTCGACTCGTAGCTACCGGGGCAGCTGCGGGCCTCGAGAGGCATACGAGCCCTGTAGAAGCCTATTAACCCTGCTAGATCCCCCTTCACACTATAAAAGCCGTAGACATGGCTGACGGGCCTCTCCACGCCGAAACGCTGAGGCCCATAAAAATTAGGCACGGAACCGGGAGCCCAGTTACACGCTGCACCCTCAAGATCCACTGTGAATATATTGCCCTCAAGCACCCCCGGCCTCAAGGGACCCCCAGAGCCTAGAAGCCTAGCCTCGACCCCGCCCCCCTCAACCCTAGCCTTGAGACGTCTACAGCTCCGGAGGGCTACGAGCTGCGTTGAAACACTACATGTATCCTTCAGCCCAGCAACACTCCACCTGCTACAGCCCAGCATAGAGGCGAGCCTGCCCGCAGCGGCGGGAGTACTAAGGAGCCGCTTAACAAGAATATAGTGAAGCCACCCCTCTCCTCGGGGGAACCTAGGAGCCTCGACAACGCGGAACCCCCAAGGATAGAGAATAACCACTTCATGTCCGGGTAGAAGGTCTGGATCGACGCCTATCGCTGCGTGTAGGCCTCTAGAGAAAGATGCTCCGGGCCGGCAAAAACCGTGAGGACAGGCTGGACTCATCCTTTCCCCCAGCAGGGCTAGGAGGAGGGGATGAGGGTGGAGTCCCGGGATGATTAGACGCCCGCCTTGGCCCTCAGCTCTTTGACCCTCTCGATTATCTCGTTGACTAGCGGTGCGGCCTCTCCAGGCTCTATTATGGCCGCGCTGCTGGCGGCGACGTCGATGCCGGCTGCCTCTCCTAGCCTCTTCTTACTGGGAACGTAGACGAAGGGTATCTTCTTCTCGTCGCAGAGTAGGGGCAGGTGCATCACTATCTCCGGCGGGTCAACGTCCTCGGCTATGACTACCAGCTTGGCCTGGCCCCTCTCAACGGCCTTCGTAGTCTCGTTGACGCCCTTCTTTATCTTGCCAGTCTCCTTAGCCTTCCTGACGGCCTCGTATACCTTCTCAGCTAGATCCTCGGGGACCTCGAATAGCACGTACGGAGGCTTGCTCATGGCTCCTCCTCCCCTTCACCTCTCGGGTCGTCACAGCCACTCCCAGGCTTCTAGATAGGCGGTCTTAAGCGTATCGCGAGGAGCCGACCGGAAGCCCAAGACTTTAAGATTGCAAAAAGCTGGGGGCTCGAGGGCTTTAGATCTCCCTGACTCCCGGGGGTCCCTCGCCCCTCTCTGCGGTTAGGCTCGCGGCGTGTGCTTCTAGCTCTTCTCTAAGCTCGGGCACTACGAGGGGCGCTACCAGGTATATCTTCCTGTCAACGTAATCCTCCTCGTCGACAAGCTCGGTGTCGAAGCTTATAGTGTAGTATTGGAGGAGCACCCTGAGCTGGCCATCCTCCCTCTTAGCCAGCCCCCGCTCCTCAAGCTCCCTCAGAGTCTCCTCGTCAGCCTCTCCACTCAGCGTGAGCTCCTGCACATCCCTGACAACTATGAAGTCGCTCCTACCGGGATCCCACTCCTCCAGCGCCTGCTTAGCGACGTCCTTAACCACGTCCTCAAGGCTGCCTTCAAAAACGAAGCTCTCAACAACCCTTCCATCCTCAGCCCTGATAACAGCTATCTTCAAGCCTTGCTCCTCCTCAGCTCTAAGCTGGGAATCCCGGGTTTAACCAGTTTTTCGAGCCTCAACAGCTCCTCTATCTCCTCCTCGCCCAGCCCAACAGCCTTGAGGGCATCCCTGATACTCTTACCCTCGTAGAGGAGCCTCGACACCTCAGCAGCCTTCTCATAGCCTATTACAGGCGCTACAAGGGTTATCAGGGCCTGGCTCTTTTCAGCTAGCTCCCGCATCCTCTCAACCCTAGCCTCGACCCTCCCCAGCACCAGGCCAGCCATCTTCCTGAGGGCCTCAGCCAGGAGAGAGGCCTGTGTTACGACCGCGTAGCCAGCCAGCGGCAGCCCCATGCTCAGCTCAAGCTCACCAAGCAAGGCAGCCTGCTTCACGCTCTCATCGAGACCCATAGCGTGGCCCGCAGCCTGCATAGCAGCCTCGACAGTCACCGGGTTAACCTTCCCAGGCATCATACTACTCCCAGGCACCTCCTGCGGTATCTCTATCTCAGCTATCCCAGTGAAGGGCCCGCTATACATGATCCTCAAGTCCTGGCTAAGCCTCCACAAGTCAAGGGCAACACTCCTCATAGCCCCGCTCAGCGCAGCGAGATCGCTAAGACTACGCATAGCCCTGAACCTGCTCCTCGCAGGCCTCACCGGGACCCCGCTCTCCTCCGCGAGATACCTCACAGCAAGCTCAGGATAACGTGGGTGAGCGTTTATTCCAGTGCCTACAGCCGTGCCGCCAAGGGGCACCTCTAGTATAAAGTCTAGTACGGCCTCCACGAGCCTCTTGTCACGCTCAAGCGCGTCCCTCCAGGCACCCATCTCCTGGCCAAACGTCACAGGCATTGCATCGCGGAAGTGAGTCCTCCCGGGCTTCACAGCACCAGCATACCTCTCCTCTAGCTCGGCAAGGCTAGCCACCGCATCATCAAGAGCAGGCAACAACCCCTCAAGGACCTCCTTAGCGGCGGCGAGACGAACAGCAGTAGGCACGGTATCATTACTACTCTGACTCATATTAACATGATCATTAGGATGCACCGGCACGCCAGCTATCTCGCTAGCCCTCTCCGCAAGGACCTCATTAACATTCATATTAAGCCCTGTACCACTACCAGTCTGGAACACATCAACAACAATCCTGTCATAGAGCCTGCCATCTGCAAGCTCACTAGCCGCCGCTATAATAGCCTCGCCGATCCGCCTGTCAAGAAGCCCAAGCTCCATGTTAGCCTTCGCAGCAGCAATCTTAACCATGGCCATAGCCCACACAAGCCTACGAGGAAACCTGGTTCCCGTATCTAGGAAGACTCGAGTAGCACGCTCAACATACTTACCCATAGACTAGGCACCTCCACAAACAAGCCATGAACAACGAGAACCTAATACTCTTCTAACACGGTACTTGGGGGTCAGGCCGCCACCTCCTCACAGGCCCCACCCAAAGAGGCTACTATTGGGGTGGGGCCTAACGGCGTCGTCCAGCCTCCTCACCCCCCACATCAAAACACACCGTCTAGCACTCAAATCTACCCTTCGACTCCAAATATAAAAATAATGCTCACACCATCTAGCATGTTACGCAGGTATCTATTAAGATAATATCTTATAAAATCATGTTTACAGCCTAAAATGTAAAACATATCATATTATAAAATGTAAAATATATTATAAAACATATTAGGGTACTAGAATTATTCTAATAGAATTGCTAGAGATCAATGCTCTATTATACCAAGAGCCAAGAAATATATATAAAGTCGTGCTCAGTATTAGCAGATAAATGACCATTACTGTTTGGGTGATCGGATAGTGACTAGGAAGATACTAGCTCTTCTACTAGCAATATTGATGGTTATTCCTGCAGCAATAGCCCCGCTAAGCCTAGCCGCGCCCCTGCAAGACACGCAGGGCAATACGGGAGGCTTCGCATACTTCATAGACTACGCTAATGCTCAGTACGACATAAGCGGCGATGGGAACGCCGATCTAGTGCTTACAGATAATACTAATAATACTACATTCGTCAGCGACTTCCAAGCACTCAATGCCAACACAACGTTCCCAACTAACATATATATACTGGTAGGAAATACCTCGGGCGCGCCGTTAATCGAGGTCTCACTGTCCTTCGACGCAACAAGGATACCGTTGCCTCAAAACGCAGTAGTAGTCTTCGATATCTGGACTACATATACAAGTGACGCCAATGGCACTTACTTCGCTGCATTCCAGTCTTCAGGTGCCGCTAATATAACCACAGATCCTGCTACCAATACTACAACAATTTCGGTAACCCTAGCAGACAATGGAGTCAGCGTGCCTGACCAAGGAGGCATAGTATTCGCTATACCTATTGATCAACCAGCCGCAGGAGAGACGGCTATAAGCGTCACCGTAGTCACAAACCAGGGAACAACATACAATGCCCAGGTGAACCTGCTATTCGACAATGTAGCGCCAGCTGCCACTCCCAAGATAAAGTTCGCAGATGGCATGTTCTATGACTACAGTACGACGACCTACTATGCAGTGTATGATTCAGTCAACACTCAAGCCACAGTTTACCTGGAACTATCCGACTTCCTAGACGCTAACACTGCAGCAGACCTCAGTATGTATCAGCTAACCATAAGCGGTCTATCCGCGGCCTCGGGTGCAACCAACCTAACGATAGCCAACGTGGCGGCGGCTGATAGTAATACTAGTGTGACTCCGAGCGGCACGGGCTATATAGTGTCGACCCAGCAGAGCGCGGCGGCTGCTTACATAGCGATAACTGTGAACTTAACAGGCCTCACTATAAATGATGGCACAACGTTCACTGTGAGCTTCACGCTAACCGACGTAGCAGGCAACTCCACAAACGCATCATTCACATTTACCATAGACACCCAGGCCCCAACAGTTCAGGTGACCAGCGTCTCCAGAGGAGCAACGCCCGACGTCTACTTCGACTCAGTCAACAACATTTACTGGATAAGCGGCAGCGATCAATCGCTAACCATAACGCTAACCATAACAGACAACTACGGAGTGCTCTTCAATAAAGTTATGATTAGTGGTAGTGCTACCGACACTCAGGGCAACACGATCACCCTGGCAGCGCTATATCCATCACTAACGGCCACAGGCAACCCGAACGAGTACACCATAACCCTAGATCTCACCCAGCTAACCGACACCAACGGTAACACTGTGAGCCTGAGCAACGTGAACCCGCTAAGCCTAACGATAACCGCCTACGACGAGGCAATGAACAGCGGCTCAGCAACTATAACGTTTAACGTTGACAGCCAGGCTCCGCAGCTCTCCAATATAGGGTTCTCGGGCTTCCAGGACGGCAGCATATATCTACTGGATCTAACCGACACGAACATACAGAACCTGATGGCCCTCACGTTCGAAGATGGCAAGGGCTTCTACGTCGACCAGAACAACCAGCCACTCGTAGAGGTAATCTTCAACGGGCAACAGCTAACCCAGGGCACTGACTTTACTGCAACACTCAGCGGTACACAGCTAACAATAGCCTTCACAGCCACCTTCCTAGCAAACGTAGCACCCGGCCAAGGATCCTTCACCGTTACAGTCTACGACATAGGAGGCAACGTGCTGCAACAGACCTTCCAGTTCTACAACGACACCCAGGCTCCGAGCCTCACAGTGCAGGGAGCGCCTGCCTACGTATCAGTAACTAGCGGCGGCAGCTACCTGCTAAAGGCAGCTGTTCAAGCTAGCGACGACTACGCCCTAGGCACGCTCACCGTAGCTATCCAGACTGCGAACATAAACATAACAATGATAGAGGTCTACGACGCAGCCACGGGTAGCCTTGTCCAGACAGTAGACCTCACCCAGAACCCCGCAGCTACGGCCACCATATCGCTCAGCGGATCCAGCCTAGACTGGACCCTCTACATCTATATTGACGGCTACACCAGCGGCAATGTCGATGTGCAGTTCACAGTAAGCGACAGGGTCTACGATCTGGCGTCGCAGAACGGTATAACCTTAGCTAATCATACGGCCAGCCAGACAGTGACCTTCATGGAGGACACGATACCGCCAGTAATAACCTTCCAGGGCCTGACGCTCAGCGGCAATACCTGGACAGGCTACGTGAACACATCAACACTGACCATAACTGTTAGCGATGCCGAGAGCGGTGTAGACGCTGCAAACATAAAGATAGAGGTCCGTAAGTTCGACGAAGCCACTGGCAGCTACATCCTGCTATCAGCTGGTACAGACTACACGGTGACGCAGGACGTCACCACGGGCTTCGCCCCCACTGTAACGATAACCCTAGATCTCAGCAGCTCCGGCGAGGGCCAGTACAAGATAGTAGTTAGCGCCTCCGACGCAGCAGGCAACAGTGCTAGCGCCACTGCAGATCCAGTATTCATAGACACGACGCCGCCGACAATCCAGGCAACAGCAACAGCTCTACCCGGAACTATCAAGATAGCATTAGCCTCTATAAACGATAACATGGCGCTAGACGGGGCAATGGCTACACTAACAATAGGCGGCACGCAATTCAGCATATTGATACCCAATGCGTCGCTACTATTCGACACCAACTTCATCCATGTCTGGGCCATTAGTCCAGCAGTCAACGGAGGAAACGTGTACCACAACCTGTTCGATGACATAGAAGATGTCTACAGTGTGATAGGAGTATACTACCAGGACAGTATACAGAGAGGAGCCCCGGTATTTGTGTTAGTAGCCTACAACGGAGCCCTATACGCATACCCAGGCTACATAACTAGCACCACTGCGGCCACCCTAGAGCTAACAGTCTACGACGCAGCGGGCAATGCCTCCACGTTCACGTCGAACGCAAACCTGCAGCCAGGCTTCGCAGCGCTACTAGGCCTTGAGCAGGGCTGGAACCTAGTCAGCTTCCCGGTAGTGCTAGACACCGCTATACAGAGCTACGTCATCAACAACTATCTAGAGCCTGCGTTCACCACGAGCGGTGCCTATGTGAAGGCCGTGTTCTACTACGAGCCCGGCACTGGATGGCAGGCCACCACTATAACAGTTAGCTTCACCGGCGCATTCACCGCTAGCGGCGCTAACATAGCGCTCACCCACGAGAAGGGCTTCTGGGTCTACGTCGAGGGCGGTGACGCAGCGCTACTAGTCAACGGCTACATACCGCACACCCCGATGGGCGACCAGCCTGCCGAGCCGCTGGTCTACGTGCTGAGCCAGGGCCACAACTTCATAGGCTTCACAAGCCTGGCACCACTAGCCATAGCAGACTACTTCGATAGCATAGCTGCAGACCCCAACGTGTACGGATACATCTACGTGTTCAACAATGACCTAAAGAAGTGGGAGGTCTATAGCATAGGTCATCTGGACGCGTTGATGCCAGGTGAAGCAGTATGGGTCTACGCCTACACCAGCGGCCCGACACTAATAGTGCCAGTATGGTATGAGCTGCAGCTACCGCCGCTGCCACCCTAAAACCTGGCGAGGAAGTAGTAGCTTAAAGTAAGTACACATAAAGTAATTTTTAATGTTTACATAAGTTTTTTAAACTTTATTATTCAATTTTTAATATAAACTGGGTGATTTACTAGATTGAGGTATAGACGCGAAAAGACTCTTTACTTAGCTATTCTACTCGTAGCGGCAGCTCTATTAGCATACACTGCTTACTCTCAGGCGCCTCCTCCACTGCCAGCAACAATACAGGGAGAGGTCTCAATCTACTGTGTAACTAGCTCCTCTTTCAGGCAAGCTCCTGCAGGGGTACCGATATACGCTTATAGCAGTGATGGGATACTACTGGATGAGACTGTAACGGGTCAGGACTCTTCTAGTTCATCGGGTTATTTCCTAGTTATAGAAGACTATGAGGGAGTTGTGAAGCTATACGTCGGCGACGTTTATGCGGGTAGCATTGAGGTGAGGAGCGGTAACCTCTACACTCTTGACTTGAGCGTGCGCGATGAGATGCCGCCTAGCAAGCCCGATAACTTAGAAGTGACGCCAAAATACTCTTCTACTCCCACGATAGTGTGGAGCGCTTCAAGTGACAACATCTATGTAGAGTATTATGAGGTTACCGTTGAGACTATTGAGGGCACGCGTGTAGGGTCATGGAAGGTCACTGATACGTCGTTCCAGCTACCCCTACAGTTACCTGATGGAGAGTACATTGCTAGGATTAAGCCTGTTGATGCAGCGTGCCAGGCAGGCGAAGAGGCCAGAGCTAGCTTCATCGTAGATACTACGCCTCCCGAGGTGGCATCGGTATACCCGGAGCCCGACTCCATAGTGCCTGGCCCCGACGTAGAATTCGAGTTTAGGGTTAGGGATGTAACTCCCCAGCTTATAGTACAGTTATATATAGACGACGTGCTGGTTGCACCCGACATCTTGAAGGTCAGAGAAGGCTGGGTTATAAGGTATACAACTCAGTTGGAAGATGGACAGCACAGCGTCTATATGATACTAAGGGATGACGCAGGCTACACGACAACACTAGAATATAGCTTCACGAGTGACAGCACTTTCCCACGAATAGAAGTAGTTGAAGCACCCCCAGAATGGGTGAACTCCACTAACGTGTCATTCCAGTTTAAAGTATATGATCCGAACGGAGGCTCAGTCACTGTAGCTGTATTCCTTGACGGGGAAGAAGTAGAGTTTCAGTGGATAAGTGACAAGTTAATTAGCGTTGATTTATCGGGGTTAGCCGAGGGCAACCATGTCCTAGAAGTTATAGCAGTAGATGATGCTGGCTTAGAATCTAAGCTTGAATACAACTTTGGAGTAGACTTAGCACCGCCGTCCATCGAGATAGTAGCGCCGGAAATAACAAACGCTGAGAACGTGTGTATAGAAGCGGTTGCCAGTGACGAGCTATCCGGGGTGGACTGGAGTACCGCGGTGTTCACTGTAAACGGAGAACAGTTACAGCCGGATTATGTTCAGGAGGACAGAGCTGGTGTTTGCATAGAGCCGCCAGAAGGCATTATCCAGTACAGCTTCACAGTTGCCGATTTAGCCGGCAACACCGGATCAGAGGAAGGCAGTATCCTAGTTGATAGAACACCGCCTGTGTTGGAGACTCCAGGAAGCCTAGTAACGTCTAACACGGGAGGGGTAGAAGTAGTCATAGGGGCTAGTGATAGTCTAGCAGGTGTAGCACTACTAGAGGCCTACCTAGAAGACGAGTTAGTGTTGCAAGCAAGCTACGACGGAGAGTCCTCAGTAACAGAGAAGCTAGAGATCAATCCTCCAGAGGGAGTATATACTGTCCAAGTCAAGGCAAGAGACATAGCTGGCAACGAGGCTGTCGAGGAGTTCACACTAGTAATCGACCAGACGCCACCCACGATAACTATATTGGAGCCCCAGCCAGAGGCTATACTGCCTGGACCGAAAGTTACAATAAAAATAAAGGTCCAAGACGAGACTAGCTGGGTAGACGAGGAAAACATACTTCTTCTGCTCAACGGTAACTCGTTAGACCACGTGTTCGACCCTGAAACCGGCATAATTGAGGCAGTGGTATCGCTAGAACCGGGTTCATATACCATCCAAGCCAGAGTTGCTGATATAGCTGGTAACACGGTAGAGGAGACCTGGAGCTTTACAGTAGATCCAGAAACCGCCAGAATAGACTTCAATCCACCCACGGGCAGTATAATAAAAGGAACAGTACTTTCAGTAACGATTTCAATTAGCGATGAAGGAGGGCTAGACACAGTAAAGATCCTAGTAGACGATGAAGTTGTAGAGGTATGCGATTGCAGAGGCGAGACACTATGGGAGTATGCGCTAGAACTTGAATTATCCGAGGGCACCCACACGGTAGAGATAGAGGTAACGGAGTCAAGCGGTAGGGTGACAACGGCCAGAGCAGTTTACACTCTAGACGCTACACCTCCTTCTATAGTTTTCTCGGGAGAAGAACCGGTAGTAAGTGGACGTAGCTTAGTAGATCTATCATTAATTGTGGAAGATAACGTAGGAATCGCAAGGGATAGTGTAGAAATCATAGTGAACGGTGAGCCTGTTGAAGCAAGTTATACATGGAGCGAGGCAAATCTACTTATCGTATCTCTAACTCTAGACGAGGGTGCACACCAGATAGATATAACAGTTACAGATCTAGCAGGCAACGCATCAAGTATGACAATTAATGTTATAGTTGACTTGTCACCGCCGATACTCGCATCATCGATTCCCGGCGAAGGCGAAGTCGTAGATTCAACTAATGGTGTTACTATAAATATGGTAATTATCGAGAACTTGACGTGGATTGAATCAATAAATGTATATATAAATGGGGAAGAGGTCAAGACGGATGTCCAACAGACCGATGGAGACGGTAACTCGCTAGAGTACACTATTGTAGTAGAACTAGAAGACGTAGCAGGAAAAACCCATGTTAGGATAGAAGCAGTAGACGCTGCAGGAAACACTCTTAGAGCCGAATATACATTCTACGCAGATGCATACCCGCCATTACTACTATTAGAAACAGAGTTACAAGAAGTAAATGGCATGTTAGTGTACAACGGAGATAAACTGAACATGTCATTTAAGGTAAGCGACGTCGATACCTGGATAGAGGAGGTCATTGTAAAAGTAAATGGTATAATCACTGACTACCTACTAGAAGACGAAACGCTCACGGTAAACCTAGAAGGAGAGGGTACATACACAGTAGATGTAGAAGTGATTGACGCCAGTGGCAAGACTGCTAGACTGAAGCACACCGTAGTCCTAGACGCCACTCCACCCCAGATTACGAGTTCCAATGCTAGTAACGAAGTATTTATACTAGTAGACAGGGATGCAATAAAAGTTGTTGTATGGGATGCTAGCGGCGTAGAGCCATCGATACGAGTAGAGACAGAGGGTCCACTAACTGTGACGCATGATATAACCAAGGGCGAAAAACCGGGAGAGCTAATAATAAATATAGAGATGAGCAGCCTGGACTCAGGTCTCGGTGAAATTAGGGTAATAGCCGAAGACATAGCAGGTAGAATAAGTGTTTACAGGCAGCCAGTACTAGTAGATTTAGAAGAGCCTCAGTTACAGGCGCCACCCTTAATTACTGAATTAGAAAGTAATATAGCCGTAGAGATCTCTTTAAGCGACGACACGCTACAGTACCATAATATTACTAAGTATGACGTTAGTGTTAGCAAAGGCAAAGTAGAACTTATTGATCATGTAACAGGTAAGATAATAGTGAGTGTGCCAGCCGGCATAAAACCCGAAAAAGTGACTGTCGAATACGTGGATCCCGCGGGAAGGAAGGCATTCATAGAGTTCTACGTTGTAAAATCGCCTCCATTAGAAATCGAATTAAAGCTAGAAGAGGGACTAAACCTCGTAGGCATACCTGCAGGCACAGTGCTGAGCGCTATCAATGAGAATCTAAAAGAATGCGAGGCAAGCATAGTGGGACTCATAGAACCGGGAAGTAAGGCGTGGAGCATGGAAGATCCAATAAACGAGATAATAGAGTGGACAGCACTCTGGATCGATACCCCAATACCATGTTATACTACTATCCCTGCATACGCCGCTAAAGGCGACCCAGTGAAATTCTCGACTAACGGGTACGGACTAATAATTCCCGAAGAGGCACTAGCACCCGAAGATATCGTGGCTGCAGTTGGATCCCAAGTCATAATATATGCTTGGGACGAGGACGAGCAGTCATGGAGGTTAACGTATGCAGGTGAAGATTATTCTGTGGGGAGGATAAGAGTGCTCAACCCAGGTAAGGCGTATCTAGCATACAAGCTTGAACAGTTATCTACTCTATTCCCGACAAGCGAAAGCAGATACCCAGATAACACAATAATTACAGTGATACTATCATTGACTCCGGCTACCGCACTTTATGCAATTATCAGTGGCTTCAAAAAAGAAGGGAAGGCCGCCGTAAGAAGGATTATTCTAGCGGTGCTTCTCCTAGCTCCGCTTATGGTATCGATGACTGCATCAGCACTTTCAGCCCAAGTAATAAGCACGCCGGAAAATGAGATATATATTAATGATGAGAACCCTGCTGAACTGAAATTCGCAGGATTAGTTCAAGATGCAGATCAAACAGCTGTTATACTTGAGCTCGAGCTACCTGACGATATAGCAGATGTTGCTTCTATAGAGCTAACAGTAAATGGCATATCTCAGGACTACGTAGCAAAATCAATCAAAGGAAAACTAGTATTAATAGCGGATAATATATCGCCTCCTAATGGAGAGATAGAACTAAGTGTAGTCTTAGACGTAGCAGAGAACGCGGACACCATTAATGTTAAATGGAAGTTTATTCTACAGGCGTTTAAGGGAATAAACGTTGCGCCTCCCATAGAGGAGAGCGGAACAACAAATATAATAATTGAAAGATCGCTACTGGATAGCTTACTAGAAAATGTTGGGGGCCCCGTTACTTTAGCAGCTCTCGCAGGAGGACTAATCGTTGGATTATCGCTGTCTATTCTAGTTTTAAGGAGGGGTAAAGGGTGAGCATTCAGATCAAAAGGATTGCCGCAGTTACCCTGCTTACAGTTATAGTAGGAGCCATAGTAATTCTAGCATTAAATACTACTCTAGGCTCTTTTTTAAAAGAAAACAGTGATGTTGAAGATAATGGTGGAAATAAATATATTGATATTCCCGAGAATAAAGGGCCTATAAAAGCTATATTCCCTCCTTATCTCTATTTGCCGGAGCTTAGTCTTAGATTTCCCCTCTTCGTCGAAAGAACTGATGGAAAAGAAATAAAAATTACTAAGGATGATGTAACTGTGCTGTTAAAGGATAGCGAAGGACTAGTTAGGGAACTAAAAGTTATAGGCGTGAATCGAGCAAGTAATAATCTTGTGCAGGTATGGGTAAAAATAAATGAAGGATACTATGCTCCAGGAGAGACGATAATAAGCGTAGTTATCAAGGGAGTAGGTGCTTATAGCGATAATATACCTTTGATGGGTCCGGTAGCGGCTTACATAGCAAAAGAAGTGTATGATGTTAATTTAAAAGGAGGAACAATAGAAATAGAGTTAAACAATAAAAAATATGATATATCTGATTATGGCATAATTATAACATGTGATAATCTTCCAAGAGCAAAAATTATAGATTATAATGGTAAGATATTAAAAATTACTGTGCCAAGTGGCTGCAAAGGCGATCATACTTTAATGATACCTGTTGATAATGGAGTATCAGCTATATATGTGAAGATTAAGTATAGCGAGTATAATAGGTAATATACATTTTTAATTTTATTTAATATAATAATGCGATGTAATATGTATTAGATAGAATATTTTTAGTTAATTAATTATTCTTGTAGTTTAATTTAAGACAGTGCTTAGTATCATAGTAGCGTAAATCATGGATAGTGAGGTAGTACTTGTTAAGAAGGCTGACCTGCCGCACTTTATTATCACGGGTTCTACATAGTAGGTTGAGGTAGGGTATAGTGGTGGGAGCATCTGAACTCTATTAGGTTTATCTTTCGTCGGTCATAGGGGGTGTTGATGCTGTGGAGTCTAGGCTTGAAGAGGCTGCTAGGAGTGAGGCGAGAGCTTTCTGTGTGGACGAGTACACTGATTACCTTATATACAGGTATCTTGCTGAGAAGGAGAGGGGGGACTTCAAAAGGATTCTAGAGGAGATGGCTGAGCAGGAGCTGCGACACTACGAGTTCTGGAAGAGTGTTGTCGGGGAAGAGTGTAAGGCTGCTGTGCCTGGTTGGAAGCTGAGGCTCATTAGGATATCTAGGATGCTCTTCGGCCTAACATTCACGATTAAGCTGCTCGAGATGCATGAGAAGGAGGTAATAGAGTCTTATAAGAGGTTTCTGCCTAGGCTGAGCGGCGACGCTAGGAGGAGGCTGGAGGAGATTATTGCAGACGAGGAGACTCACGAGAAGAGCCTACTATCGAGGCTGAATGAGGGGATCGTCAGGTACATGGGCTTCATAGCTCTGGGCCTAGCCGATGCTATAGTCGAGATAACTGGGGTCCACGCGGGCTTCCTAGGCGCAACCACGACAACGCTAGTAGCCGGTATCGCGGGTCTAATAGTGGGACTTAGTGCTGCGATAAGCATGGCTGCAGCTGCGTACCTCCAGGCCAAGCATGAGGGTAACGAGAACCCGGTGACTAGTGCCCTAGCGACGGGCATAGCATACATATTCGCCGTCATAGTTTTAGCGCTGCCGTACTTCGCCACTCACAGCAATATCCTTGCGTTCGCTGTTAGCGTTGCCTTAGCAGTGGTTCTAGTCGTAGGCTTCACTTTCTACAGCGCCGTGATCAACGAGAGTAACTTCAGGAGAGAAGTCATGGAGAACCTAGCAGTGCTCTTCGGCACAGCAGCTGCAGCGTATATCTTCGGCGACGTGCTAGGCCGCATATTCGGCATACAAGAGATATTCGGAGCCTAGAAAGCCGGGGAGCCAACCACTTTAACCACAGGGAATGGAAAATATTTTTGTAGGGGGTGGCAGGCGGCCTTGCCCGGCACGCTTAGAATGGATACCGAGCTGTTGAAGAGGCCGCACGTCAGGGAAGCAATGCTCTGGAGGCCCCTACCGGAGAGGGGCGAGGGCTGGGTACGCTGCGACCTCTGTCATAGACGCTGCGACATAGCCCCGGGCCGCTACGGTGTTTGCGGTGTCAGGAAGAACGTGGGAGGCAGGCTCTACACCCTGGTCTATGGCCTGGTGAGCGCTGCAGCTCTAGACCCGATAGAAAAGAAGCCTCTCCTCCACTACGAGCCCGGCAGTATGGTGATGAGTATAAGTACTGTTGGGTGCAACTTCTTCTGCCAGTTCTGCCAGAACTTCGAGATTAGTCAGTCCCGCCTCGAGAGAGGGCTATACGGCAAGCTGATGACGCCCGAGGAGATAGTCGATGTAGCTGTCCGGAACGGCGCTGACGGGCTTACATACACGTATAATGAGCCCACGATATTCTTCGAGCTCATGTACGACACCGCCAGGGAGGCTAAGAAGAAGGGGCTCTTCAACACGATGGTGACCAATGGCTACATGACGCCGGAGGCCGTGGACGAGCTAGGAAACCTCATGGATGCCGCCACAGTAGACTTCAAGGGAGGAGGAGACCCAGAGTTCTACAAGCGGTGGATGCTAGTCCCCGACCCCGAGCCGATCTACGAGACGATGCTAGCTATGAAGGAGAAGGGCTGGTGGATAGAGGTCACGAACCTCGTAGTGCCCCAGGTAGGAGACAAGCCGGAATACGTTAGGAGGATGGCCCGCTGGATAGTGGAGAACCTAGGCCCCGAGACCCCATTCCACCTGCTACGCTTCCACCCGGACTATAAGATGCGGCACCTACCCCCAACGCCCGTGGAGACCCTGGAGAGGCTAGCCAGGATAGCAGAGGAGGAGGGCCTAAAGCACGTCTACATAGGCAACGTATGGGGCCACCCCAAGGAGAACACCTACTGCCCCAACTGCGGCTACCTAGTGATAAGGAGGTACGGCTTCGCGATAGTAGAGTGGAGGCTCACCAAGGACAACCGCTGCCCCAAGTGCGGCTACAAGCTCAACATTAAAGGAACCTACAGACCCCGAGGCTACAACCTACCCCTCCCAGTATTCTACAGATGAAGAAGCCGAGGAGAGAGGGGGGCTCGGAGCTGCTCGCCCAAGTCACGGCGGCTCCCGGTACCGCTCAACGCTCTTGTGAGCTAGCCTCCTCACAGCCCCTAGCCCAGAAGAGTTACGGTGCTCCCAGGTTAATACCGGCCATCCCACCCCCTCCCCCAAGCAAAGCATCTAACTAAGCGGTGGGGAGGCAGTGGTGCGTAGAGGAGGAGCCCCCCTCTGGATCCTTCTCTCCGAGGAGGCACAGCACTATAGGAAACTGGCTAGACAGGAACGCGATCCCACAAAAGCATCGATCCTAAGACTCGCCGCTAGGATCCTAGAGGACCTGAGCGACGACTTCTATAGCGGCTACCTGAGAAGGAGCACCCTCGAAAAACTAGAAGAAGTAGAGAGGCTGCTCAGAATCAACGCCCTCCCCTATGTGAGGATAGAGAAGTACCGTAGACTAGCAGTCAGGCTCCTCAGACCCGTAGAGGACGCCGTCCTGCCCAGGGAGTGGTGGTTCGCTGCCCATGAAAGTATAATAGGCCTCTAAAAGGGAGCCTATACCTACAATCCTCCCTCTAGAGAGTTCCCCCGTGATGATACAGGTTTAGAGGCGGGCTAGGTTTCCTCTTAGGAGCCTAGATCCTAGTACTCCTACTCCTCCTAGCAGTATCACTCCGCTTGCTACTCCTATGAGGCTAGCCGCTAGGGGCGAGCCCTCTACGCCGCATACCACGTCGGGTGCCTGGCTTAGGTAGAAGTCTACCCTGAAGAGGGCTCCTCCCCTGGTCTCACCCACTAGGGAGCCAGCCACGGGGACCCCTGTTCCCGGCGCTATCCAGGCATTGCCTCTAGCGGCTCCTCCCCCCAGCGTCATGGTTTCTACTCCCGTCACCGGAGTCTCCTCTAGGCTGCATATCGCGGGTAGGGTGGAGTCCTCCACGTTGTAGGCCACTACGGGGAATAATGGTTTAAGGTTGGGGACGGGCTCGACGGGGTCGTAGCGGCCCTCCACTATTGTGTCTATTAAAGCTGCCACGCTCCTCGGGTCTACGGGCGTGCCAGCCACGTATACGGGAGCTGGCTGGCCGCCTAAGGGGTATACTATTCTGCCTGCGCCTAGCGGCACCCCCTCCCTAGTGTAGACACCGTACTCGGCTACATAAACGTAGCTCTCTTGTGCATCAGCTGCCATCGCTAGCACAGGGGCTAGCGTTAGTAGTAGGAGTAGGGGGGCGATTATTGCTGGGCTCGTAGTCAAGACTCCTTCTTCCTCGCCCTCTCAATAGCAGCCTTTATCCTCTCCCTAGCCGCCTCGGCCCCTTTCCACCCTGTTACCTTAACCCACTTACCCGGCTCCAGCTCCTTGTAGTGCTCGAAGAAATGCTTTATCCTATCCTTTAAGGCTTCTGGGATGCTGTCCACGTCCTTCCACTCCTTGTAGTATGGATCTAGCTTAGGCTTCGGAACCGCTATTACCTTGCTGTCGGGCCCTTCCTCGTCCTCCATCTCTAGGAGGCCTATGGGTACCGCCTCTATGATGCTCCCCGGCGCTACTGGCTCCCTGCTGATGACTAGCACGTCTACGGGGTCCCCGTCCTCCTCTAGTGTTCCCGGTATGAAGCCGTAGTTGAACGGGTAGACCATGCTGGTGTAGAGGAAGCGGTCCACTTTAACCATGCAGGCGTCCTTGTCGAACTCATATTTAACGCTGCTATTCATGGGGATCTCGATAACTACGTTCACTATCTCCGGGGCCTTACCGCCGGGCCCCACCTTGTCGAGGCAGCCGGCCACGACTGGAAGCACCTCCAAGGATATGGGGCCCGGCTGCCGGGACTTAAAGATTCACTCTCCCCCCTGCTTGTCACTCACCCCCACAATATACAGGTAGACCTTGCGCTGCCATACCCCGGTGGTCTCAACCACCTTCACAGGCTTCCAGCCGGTAATCGGGAAGTCCAGGGTTACTACCCGGGTGCCGGGCCTCAGCTCCTTCTCAAGCTTGGGCTTCAACGCTTCATTCACGCTAGTCAAGAGGTACATGTAGACTGCGGTGGCATCACTTATAGGAACCTTGAAGAAGTCGCCCTGCACGAAGACCACTTTATCCTGGACCCCCGCCTTCTCCGCGTTCCTACGTGCCTCCTCCAGGAGGTCACCCCGGGTCTCGACGCACACAGCACGCTTAATCGGGTACCGCTTCGCCGCCTCTATCACTACCCTCCCGTCTCCACAGCCGAGATCGTAGAACACATCACCCTCTTTGAGATCAAGCACCTCGAATATGGTGTCCAGGTTCTCGCGCCTGGTGGGCACGAAGGGTACCAAGGGGTTGCCGCCCATGGTCAACGCTAGCCAACCCAGCATTCCACTAGTGTCCCACAGACGTGAATACTCGTCCTCATAATCCTTGCGGCGGCCGCGAGCCTCTCCGCCCGCCATAGCAGCAGCGCCCCAAGAATGAATCTAGTGGGTGTCCCGGAGTGAAATTAGCGTTGCCTAAAGTTATCGTCGCCGAGTCTTCCACGTGTTAAGTCCATGGATCGCCGCGATAACAATATTTGGAGGGCGAGACTCACCGTGCAGGTTGAACCTGTCAGAAGCGACTCCGCCCCCCAGCCCGTAGGCCCTTATAGCCAAGCCGTTAAAGCAGGTTGCCTGGTATTCGTGTCAGGCCAGATCCCCCTGGATCCCGCTACAGGCCGCGTAGTGGAGGGGGGCTTCAAGGAGAGGGCGAGGAGGGCCCTTCAGAACGTGATGGCTATACTTGAAGCGGCAGGCCTGGGCCCCGGGGATGTCGTTAAGGTCACGGTGTACCTTACTGATATATCGCGTTTTAAGGAATTCAATGAGGTCTACCAGGAGTTCTTCCCGGGACCAGCATACCCTGCCAGGGCCGTCGTCCAGGTCGCAGCCCTACCCCTAGGAGTCGATGTCGAGGTAGAGGCGGTAGCCTACGCCTGTAAGGGGTGACTGAAGGGCTTTGACGTCGCCCGCCCGGATAGAATCGCTAGCCCTTGAAGCCCGCAGGATCATAATGGAGCACGCCCACGAGACCCCCCTTGATAGAAGTGCTACTATATCGAGGCTCACAGGCTCAAGGGTATACTTGAAGCTTGAAAGCCTCCAGAAGACGGGCAGCTTCAAGGCTCGAGGGGCACTATACAAGGTCTACTTATTGAAGAAGAGAGGCTATAGAGGCGTAGTAGCAGCAAGCGCCGGGAACCACGCGCAGGGCGTAGCATACGCGGCTAGAGCCCACGGAGTAGAAGCTATTATAGTAATGCCAGAGAACGCTCCGCCAGCCAAGGTAAACGCAACCCTAGGCTACGGCGCCAAGGTAGTACTACACGGGGAAGTAGTAGACGAGGCGCTCAGGATGGCAGAGAGCATATCAAAGGAGAAGGGATACCCGCTGGTGCACCCGTTCAACGACGAGGAGGTTATAGCCGGCAACGCCACAATAGGTCTCGAAGTGCTAGAGCAACTGGGAGACCTAGACGCAATCATAGTCCCCATAGGAGGCGGCGGCCTGATAAGCGGCGTAGCAGCAGTACTAAAGCAGAGGAGACCCGGAGTCAAGGTAATAGGAGTAGAGCCTAGAGCAGCGCCCAAGATGCTTGAAAGCCTGAAGGCAGGTAGGCCTGTCAGCGTTGGAGTAGCCTTCAGCCTCGCAGACGGCCTCGTAGTGAAAAAGCCTGGAGACCTCACTTTCAAGCTAGTCAGCGAACTAGTAGACGATATAGTAGTGGTGGACGAAGACGAGATAGCAAGGGCAATGTACCTGCTACTAGAGCGCGGCAAGGTACTAGCAGAGGGAGCCGGAGCAGCCAGCGTTGCAGCCCTCCTCCAAGGAGTCAAGGGACTAGAAGGCAAGAGGGTAGTGGCCCTGATAAGCGGTGGCAACGTGGATTTGACGAGCCTAGAGAAAGTCATACTAAAGGGCCTAGTAAGGGAGGGGAGGCTAGCCAGGATAACGGGCTTCATACCCGACAGGCCCGGAGAGCTCAGGAAGATCCTAGACATAATAGCCCGGCACAAGTGCAACGTAGTAGACGTTATCCATGATAGAACAGACCCCGCGATACCCCCCTGGCACGCCAAGGTGAGCATAGTAATGGAGGCGCCCAGCAGAGAGGCCCTAGAGAAGGTAATGGCTGAGCTAGAGGAAGCGGGATACAGGTTCAAGCGCTGGTAACACGCAACTACATAACCTCCAAACTACATACTAGTGTATCCCTTGGAGGGCGGTGACTCGGGATGGTTAGAAGGGTAAAAACAGGGATACCCGGGATGGACGAGATACTCTACGGAGGCATACCCGAGAGGAACGTGGTACTCCTAAGCGGCGGCCCCGGAACGGGCAAGAGCATATTCAGCTACCAGTACCTATGGAACGGCCTGAAACAGGGAGACCCAGGAGTATTCGTGGCCCTAGAGGAGCACCCAGTGCAGGTAAGGATAAACATGAGCCAGTTCGGCTGGGATGTGAGACCCTACGAGCGAGACGGCATGTTCGCGATAGTGGACGCATTCACGAGCGGGGTGGGAGAGGCAGCGAAGAGGGAGCGCTACGTAGTACAGGACCCCGAAGACATAGGACTCCTACTAGACGTGTTGAAGGAGGCCATAAGGGATACCGGCGCCAAGAGAGTCGTGGTCGACTCCGTCTCGACGCTCTACCTAGCGAAGCCGGTACTAGCTAGGCGCACCGTGATGCTGCTGAAGAGGGTGCTGAGCGGTCTGGGCACTACGAGCATACTAGTCAGCCAGGTGAGCGTCACAGAGAGGGGCTTCGGCGGCCCCGGCGTCGAGCACGCCGCAGACGGCATAATAAGGCTAGACCTAGACGAGGTCAACGGCGAACTACTAAGGAGCCTGATTGTCTGGAAGATGAGGGGCACAAGACACAGCATGAAGAGGCACCCCTTCGAGATAACGGACAAGGGCATAATAGTCTACCCTGACAAGGTAGTCAGGCTAGGCCGCGTAGTCTCGGTCTCACAATAGCACAACCCCCGACGCCTTAATACCCTTCGGGGCCCGCCTAGGGCCTCAAATAGGGTTTACAGGTTTGGCGGGCTGGGACTCGGTTAAACGCGAGCTCCTAACATTTGACGACGTAGTCATCCTACCCGGCCTAGCACCCCTAGACCCCAGCGAGGTAGACGTGTCGAGTAGGGTGACGAGGAGCATAGAGGTAAGCATACCCCTAGTATCGAGCCCCATGGACACTGTTACCGAGTGGCGGATGGCCACAGTACTTGCCAGGCTAGGCAGCGTGGGAGTAATCCATAGGAACATGAGCCTGGAGGAGCAGGTAGACAATGTAAGGAGGGTGAAGAACCAGAGTCCTAGCCCGTGGAGCGAGGTGCCACGGGTAGACGAGAGCGAGCCTATAGAGAACGTGGAGTTGAGGCTACTGGAGACCGGCGCCGCGGCGGCCGCAGTATTCAAGGGCAGCAAGTTCCGCGGAGTATTCGTCATGGCGGGCCATGACACAGGCTTCTGGGGCCGGAAGGCCTCAGCCCTAGTGCAGCTGCTACTCCTAGTGAAGCCCCTCCCCACTATCGACGGCGAGGGGAGACTAAGGGTCGGCGCCGCGATAAGCCCCTTCGACATAGACAGGGCCAGAGCCCTAGAAAAGGCTGGAGCCGACTTCCTCGTAACAGATGTAGCCCACCTACATAACAGGGAGGCGCTCAGCAGCCTAGCCAGGCTAGTAAAGGAGGTTAACATAGACGTGGTCGCCGGTAACCTAGGCACGAAGCAAGGAGTACTAGACACGCTAGCAGTAGCAGAGGAGATAGCAGGCTTGAGGATGGGGATAAGCAGTGGAAGCATATGCAGCACAGGCGAAGTAACAGGGGCTAGCATGCCCACGCTGAGCGCAGTGATGGACGCATACGAGGCCCTAAAGGAGCTAGGGGCCGAGGAGAAGATCCCAATCATAGCAGACGGCGGCATAAGGAACGCTGGCGACGCAGCGAAAGCCATCATAGCTGGGGCTAGCACCGTCATGGTAGGCAGGCTACTAGCCGGCACAGACGAGGCTCCGGCTCCTAAAGTGAGCATAGGAGGTAGCCTATACAAGCCATACAGGGGCATGGCAAGCAGGGGCGCCATGGAGAGGAGGTACGGCGTTGACAGGTACACTAGGAAGGCCAAGATAGTAGAGGAGGGGGTAGAAGGCCTAGTACCCTACAAGGGCAGCGCAATAGAGGTACTACTAGAATTCGTGGGAGGCCTGCAAGCAGCTCTAGGATACGCAGGAGTAGCCAGCCTGAGGGAAGCATGGAACGCTAGCCTAGCCAGGGTAACATCACAGGGCGTCAGCGAGGTCAGGCCCCACGACGTAATAACGAGGTGAACCCCCGTCTTGACGGTGAAGAGCCTAGGATACGCGGGAAGAGTAATAGTCCTCAGGGTAACGGAAGGCGAAGAAGTAATCGCAGCCATAAGAGAGGTACTTGAGGTCCAAGAAGTGAAGTTCGCCTTAATATCAGGGATAGGGGGCCTAGCAAGAGCAGAGATAGCATACTACAACCCCGAAGAGCAGGAGTACTGCGTTGAAGAGGTTAGACCGTTGAAGGGCAGGGTAATAGAGCTAGCCTCGCTCCAAGGCACAGCGGTTAGAAGCAGCGAGGGAACCAATATTCATCTTCACGTAGCCCTGGGCCTAGGCCCTGGAGAGGCGAGAGCAGGCCATCTAGTATCGGCGACCGCGAAGCCCTACGTGGAGGCACAGATAATAGAGGTCGTCGGCGTGGACGCAGTAAGGGTCTACGAGCCGAGGCTCAAAGCGAAGCCCCGATACAGGAAGTGCTGAGCCGCCTCCAGCACTGATTCAGCCTGCAAACGCTTCAATCCTAGTGTAACCCTTCTCCCTCACTACTACAGTCCTCGTATAGTAATCGGTGAACTTCAAGTAGCCGTGTCTCCTGTAGAGGAGGAGGCCGAGAGCCAGGTCAACGGGGAGTAGGAAGATCTTGCCGGCGTTCCTTATTCCCGCCTCAACTAGGCTGACCTTGCCTCCATCAACTCTTAGGACCCTCAGGCCTAGCAGGTGCTTCCCGGGGGTTTGCCCCTTGTAGGCCTCTGTAAGAGTGAGGAATATGTAACTGGCAAAGAACACATTGCTGTAGCCTATTAGGCTTCTCTCAACTAGAAGCTGAAGACTATCCACGAGACCTTGAAGGTCTAATGCTGCTAGCGCTGCCAGGATACCCGCCATCCCCGCAAGTAGAGTACGGTCTAGTAGAGCACCTGTTGCTATGAAGAAGATCGTGAGGTCTATTAGGAAAGCTATTGTTCTCCTTGCGACCATACTGGGGGAGACGGACTCCCTAGGGGCCTCATCCGCGCTGCGCAGCTCAGCCCCTAGAGCCCTCTCCATCCCCCTTATAAGTTCCAGGACTCTCCGGCCCTGAAGGGTTAGCTTGTAGCCCTGCTCCCCCTTCTCGACGAGCCCGCCTAGCCTTTTGAGGTGATGGTTTAGCAGGTTCTCGCTTATACCTACCCTACGTGCCAGCTCGCCGTATGGCAGTTCAACGCTCTCATACAGTACCTCTAGAATCCGACGCCTCACGGGGTTGCAGGCGGCGTTGCAGACCTCTCTCAGGGGGCTCTCATCAGCTTGCTGCCTGCCTGCCAAAGCAGCGATTCACCGTCTGGCCTACCACGGGCCGCATATCTAACGCCTCTTAATCAGCGGTTTTAAAACGGAGCTAGTAGTCATGGGACCACAGTTAGAACACTAATTGTAGTTGAATGCGTTTCAACTCCACTAGTTAGCGGCTAAATTAACGCTTGTTAAAGTATCTGGTGTACTCTCCTAAAACTAGTTAACTTAACAGTTAACATTTAAGGAAGTCATTTTAACTGTTGATTAGAATCATGAAAAATAATGGTTACTTAGAAGGGTGAACAGTATGCCGGCAGGCCCACTAGAGACTATACGCTTCATGATAGAACAGTGGGCCAGCTACCCCGAGGCTAGTTCAAGGCTAATCTCAGCTATAGGAATAGACGTACACTGGATAATACTACAGTATGTAGTGGGCTTACCGTTCATAGCGTTCATAGCACAGTTAATCTACCTTAAAACTAGGGATAGATTCTGGCTAGACCTTGCTAGGAAGTTAGTGAAGGGATTCGTAATCGTATTCGCTGTAGGTGCAGCCACGGGAACTGCAGCAGAATTCGGCCTCATACTACTATGGCCTAACTTCACCGAAGCAGGAGGAAAATGGGTTTACTTCCCTTTCTACGCTGAAATCTATGCCTTCATAATGGAAGTTGTATTCGTGTACTTCCTATACTATGGATGGGGTAAGGTAGGAGACAAGACCAGGCTAATCCTAACAATGCTAGTATTCGTGGGGGCATGGTACAGTGCAGCAATGATAATGGCGGTCAACAGCTTCATGGTAGCCCCTACAGGCCTCGAACCAGGCTGGACTCCAGACCAGGGTGCACTCTACGATCAGGGCTACCCGAGGATAAGCGTGTACGTGCCGCCCGAAATAGCCCAGGCACTAGACCCGGAGAAGCTAGCGGCAGCCGGCATAGTAGTGAGGACAACTGCCGACGGCCTCATAGAGGCTAGCCTGCCCATAAAGGTTACATATAGGCTGTTCTGGGAGGCTGCCAACGGCTACAGAATAGAGGACAGTATACTCTGGGGCCTCCTCACAGAGGAAGCAAAGCAACAGCTTGCAGGTACACCAGTGAGCGAGGTACTAGACGCGATAATGAATTATACTCTAGAGGTATACGACCCGCTACTCTACACCTTCCACAGCCCCGTGTGGCTGGCAAGCGTGGCCCATACAATAGGAGCAGGGGTAGTTGTTAGCGCCTACACGGTGGCTGGTGTATATGCTCTAAGACTATTGAGGGGCGGCGGCGCCGGCAGAGAGTATAGCCTGAGGGCCCTCAAATTCGCCCTCACCTTCGCCATGATCGCGATAGTAGTCCAGGGCGCCCTGCTGGGTCACGAGCAGGCGCTAGTTATAGCCCACTACGTGCCCGAGAAGCTAGCAGCAATAGAGGGAACCACCGACCAGGTGATAAGCATAAGTAGACACATACTCCTCGGCCTGCCAGAGAGGCTGGTAGCGTTCCTAGCCTATGGAAGCTTCAACGCCCCCCTACCAGAGTACGATGAGATACCGCAGGACTACTGCAGCTTCCCAGGAGCCCCGGTTACCGAGTGCAGGCCACCAATACTAGTGCATTACGCGTACTACACTAAGGTAGGCTTGGCAGTCGCTCTAGCACTGTTCAGCATCTACGCTGCAGCGGTGCTGCACAGGAAGGGGGAACTGGGCAAGCGGAGCTTGGCAGTTATAGCAGCCAGCCCCGTCATGGCCCAGTTAGTCAGCACTCTAGGCTGGGTAGTGAGGGAGGTGGGCAGGAAGCCCTTCACTATTTATGGGATCTTCACCCCAGCTGAGGCTGCTAACCCGGCCGGCCCGGACATGCTGAGTCTAGCCCTCATAGGCATCTACCTAGTGGTGCTTCTCGCTGTGCTGGCTTGGGCTGTCTGGAGGTTCCTCTGGAGGTGAGGGGGTGAAGGGGGCTATGCAGGAGGCTGCAGTATTCTGGCTTGCATTCAGCTTCGGCATTCACATAGTCCTCGTTAACCTAGGTATCGGTATCAGCGTGCTAGCACCTATACTAAAGGTGCTGAGCGAGAAGTGGGGGAGGCCCGAACTGAAGGAGGAGGCTTACAGGCTCCTCCGCTTCTACGCTGCAACCTACGCCCTGGGCGGCGTCTTCGGAACAGCCTTCACAGTATACCTGCTAAGCTACTACCCAGAGTTCGTGGGGCTAGCAGGGAAGATAGCACTATACAACTTCGCCTTCGCTATAGCAATGATAGCGCTCCACTTCCTAAGCCTCACAGCATACTACTACGGCTGGAACAAACTAGAACCCAGAATACACAACGCCTTCGGCATCCTCCTAGCAGCAAGCGCACTCCTAATACCTCTAGGCTTTAGGAGCGTGTTCGCCCAGCTCAACGAACCCGTGGGAGTAGAAATACAGGGGCTGAACCAGATAGTATTGAACCCCTTGAAGGCGCTCCTAGGGAATCCACACCTCTGGCCCCTCTACGTCAAGAGTATAACGGCGAGCCTAGCCCTAACCCTGATAGCCGCCGCTGGCTGGGCCGCCCTAAAGGGTAGAAGCGAGATAGCGCGTCTTTACCTTAAACCGGCCATCGCGATGCTAGTACTAGTAGCTCTAGCCGGTCTATGGTATGGCTGGAGCCTCCGTACGGTAGAGTACAAGTTCAACAATATATTTGGGGGCCTAGGCATAGGGGGAGAGCCGGCCCTCAACCTATCATGGCTGCTGGCACTCAAAGTGCTACTATGGCTAGTCCAGCTAGCAGCCATAGGCTACGCCCTGAAAGCAGGCATAACCAGGGCGAAGCCCCTGCTAGTAGCTGCGGCGGCAGCAGCCATAGTCACTGTGCCGGCAGGAGAGTACCTTAACGCCTTCAGCCAGTACCCATACTTCATAGCGGACTACCAGGCGATACTCGAGAATCTGCCGCCACAGGAAAGAGCAGCCCTGGAGCAGGCTGTAAGCCTGCTCAACGTAAACGTAAACACTGCGAGTCAAGCACTCTTCATCTACACTATAACCGCTACATTAGTACTCATAGGAGCAGCACTACTCTATGCATACACAACAATATACAAGCCAGCTAAACCAGCCTAAACACCCCAGCCCCGTAGCCCCGGGATTCCGCATAATAATTTTCAAGGGAAACGGGCTACGAGTGCGGGTAAAGACCGTTATCGCCCTTCCGCTTTTCCCCCCTTTAAGGCCCTTGACAGCGATACAATTGTTTTGGGTGGCTTCAGGGTTTTGCGGCACAGTAGTTGCTGGAAGCTAGTTAGGGATGGAATCGGAGTTGAACTCGAGCGGAGAGGCTACCAGGTTCTACGTGTCGATGGGGAGCTACTAGAAAGGGCTCTTCTAGATAAGATAGTGGAGGAGGCAGAGGAGCTTAGGATATCTCCGGGCCTCGAGGAGGCTGGAGACTTGTTGGAGGCCCTTGTTTCATGGCTTAACCTTAAGGGCTACACGCTAGCCGACGCTCTTGAGGCAGCGGCTAGGAAGAGGGAGGCTAGAGGTGGCTTCGCCAGCGGCTACCTTGCCAGGGTCTGCGGCGAGCACTACTAGAGAGCAGTGAGTGCCCGCTGGATCCGTCTTGGAGGACTCTATTCTTATTTCAGTGTCTTCAATTCCCTCAAGGATTAATAGTTGCTGGCCGCGAGACCCTCTATCCTAGGAGTGAAGGGGTGATGTTGAGACTTGCCTAGCGATGAGGTTTACGTGAAGGTTAGGCTGTCCAGGGGTGAATACGAGGCTCTAAAGGCACTGGCCCGTAGGAGGGGCTACCATACTGTCTCAGACCTGCTAGCCGATGCAGCTAGGTCGCTGCTTGAGGGGGGCGAGGCTAGCCTTGCAACGCCTCCTGTTATTGATGAGAGGAGGCTCGCCGACGCGGTCGCCTCCCGGATAGAGAGGAGGGTTATGGATCTTCTCAACCCGTTCACGGGGAAGATAGACGAGTTGAGCCGTAGGATGGCCGAGCTAGTGGAGGCGGTAGAGGGTGTTAGGGGCGGCGCCGTAGAGGAGGCCCCGGTTCAGCCTGTGTATAGCGGGGAGGAGTACGAGGCTCCTGCCCCCACCGCGAGGCCTAGGATCCCTAGGGCCTCTGAGGCAGTAGAGCACGAGAGGGGGGAGCGGCCCCGGAGGGGTCGTAGCAGGGGAGGCGGCACTGCTATTGAGAGGCTCAGGAGCGAGGGCATACTAGTAGCGAGCAGGGCACCGTGGATCAAGGACCCTGACAAGTTCTTCGCCTACCTGGAAAGGGAGGGGGTAGTGGTTCTCGACCTGGGTTTCGATAAGGTTGCCGTGGACCCCGACCTCTGGAGGGAGTTCCAGGAGGTGGTTGAAGCTCTAGACGTTCAGGACGCCGAGGAGGCTGCTGCCATAGCTGAGGAGAAGCTCGGGGCGGCGGGAGGCGAGCTTTTCAGGCTACTAGTGAGGAGCGGTAAGCTGTATTACGACGAGGATAGAGGCGGCTGGCAGCTTGAGCTTCCGCCCTAGCCTAGACCGTACAACTCCTCATCGTAAACTATGCCGCGTGAAAGAAGTGACACCACTTCCTTGGCTATCCAGGGCTTGCCCCCCCGCAGGGGATAGGCGTAGGGGAGCTCCACCTCCACGGTGCCGAGGCCGGCCTCTACCTCGAAGGAGACTCCAACAGTTACGGGCACTTCCTCGAGTCTGAGGCCCGAGGCTATAAGCAGCGCGACCTTGACGGCGCCATCAACGCTAAACTGGTGGGGGCCTAGGTGCCTTCTCGCGGCACTCCTATACACCAGCTTGAGGAGCCTAGTCCTCCCCCGGGGCGGGTGGTCACCCATTATGCCGCCCACCACTATGCAGTCAGCCGATAACGCCTCCCAGGGCTCCAGGGGCTTCTCAGCCTCTAAGTCTAGAAGGATACAGCGGGGCGAATCCAGCCTGTAGCCCCTCCACGGAACAACCTCTATCCCTCTCCTCTGGAGGGCGGCCTGCAGCACCGGGTTCTCTGCCCCGGTCACTAGGAGCCTGTAACCCATCTCCCTAGACGCCTCAGAGGCTTCGCTATACTCTGCCAGGAGCCAGCGGGTAGGCCACCACTCGAGATTCTCTATAACCACTAGCCGGGCCCCGGGGGTCTGGGAGAGGCCCTGCTCACCATCCCCTCCTCGGGGTCTGGTCCGGTCCACTCCCGTCACCCCATCCCGGGGCCCTTGGGAGGGCCTCCTCGGCCCTCCTATAAGCTACACTATCCTCCATATCCGGGGTTCTTAGTTGCTGGCGTCGCCGGTGTAGAGGATTATCGGGGGGCACATGCTGGCCCTGGCTAGCCTAGAGGCGTACTCATCGTTAACATGGATCTCCACGACGTTATGCCTTATTCCCCTTTCATAGACGCTGGCGAGCCTCTTGAAGGTCTTATAGTCCTTACTGTAGATCAGGGCCTCCTTCAATGCATTATCTATCACCGGCTCAAGCGCTGTTAGGGCGTAGCTCTCCGCGGGGCTGTCAACTACTATGACAAGGTCTATGTCGAAGCTGCCGCCGAGGTCCTCAACGCACTCGCCGCCGCTCAAGTCGCTCAATGCTATGACCCTTATGGTTTTGAAGTACTTAGGCAGTATCCTGGCTATCCTCTCTGCGAGTACGGCCTTCACGCGGGGCCAGTCCTCGGGCCCCCTCAACTGGCTCCTGAAAATCTCTAGCGCGTTGTCGAACACCTCCTTCCATATATCGTATTCTAGTCTGGGCGGCAACACTAGACCCCTCCTACCCTGTTTACCGCCGCTGTCCAAGGCTCGCACCTACCCCACTCGCTTCCCAGGGATTAACGTTTCCCCGGTTACCCATGTAAGGATACGTTACTAAATATGGGGATCTCTACTCTGCTAGGGCCACGCCACCCTGCTGCTGCCTCCATCGAAGAGTATAACTGAGCCGTGGAGATACTCGGGTGCCTTGACAAGCGTCTTCACCAGCCACTTCCACTCCTCGAAGGCTCCACCCCTAGATAAGGGGCTCAAACCCTCGACCCGCTCCCTCCAGTACACCCTAGGATCCCTGCCCTCCCGCTCAGCTATCCTAGACACTGTAGCTAGGGCCCCCGGCGTGGGGAAGCTGCCTACCAGTACAAGTAGAGGCCTAAGCCTCTCGGGGTACCGCCTAGCGGCTACACGGGCAATCCTCGATAGGCCTGCCCTAGCAGCGTCGCTAACCACTAGCGGCGGCATGGGCTCGGCTACCGAGAAGCTGGAAACTAGTATGAGTGACGCCTTCACGGGATTCATAGATACCAGGTCCCTGATAACCACGCCGGTACTCGCTAAGTACAGCCTGGCAGCCTCCACCCAGTCACTCCAAGAGGCCTCATGAAGCTCAAGGGGCTCCCGGGATATGTTGCCATAAGCCATAACTACTGCCTCTAGGCCCCCCAGCTCCCTCAGAGCCCAGGGCACCAGCTCCTCCACATCCCTACTCGCCAGGTCAAGGCCGCGGTACGCCACTCTAGGGGCGCCGGCACCCCTAAGCTTCTCAGCAGCCTGTGCCAGCTCCTTCACGCCCCTAGCAATTACAGCTAGGCTGCACCCTTCCTCTGCTAGTGCCTCGGCAGCGTAGTAGCCCAGCCCCCTGCTAGCCCCAGCAACTAAGGCTCTACACGTGGGCACAGCCTATTACACCCCTAGAGCCCCATTATCAACGTAGAGTGTGGGGCGGTGGTGAAGAGGGCTGGTATTGCCGAGGCCCCCATAATGTTGGGGCCGCTGGGGAGGGACACCAGTCTTTGAGCCGCCCCGCACCCTTTAAGCCCGCGGCCAAATACTCCCACTCGGGTAGGGGCCTACGGGTTTGAGAGAGCCTGTCAGGGTTGAGGCGCAGCACGCCTCAGGGCAGAACTTGTACAGGGAGACGCTGCGAATGCTAGTCCTCAGGGTCCTGGCTGAGAAGCCCATGCACGGCTACCAGATCATAAAGAGGATAGAGGAGGTTACGGGCGGCAAGTGGAGGCCGGCTGCAGGGACCCTCTACCCTGTCCTCGACCAGTTGAAGGCCGAGGGGCTAGTGGATGTGGAGAGGGTTGTGACTGAGGGTGTGAGAGGGGGTAGAAAGGTGGTTTACAGGCTCACTGAGAAGGGCTGGAGGGAGCTGGCTGGAATCCTCGAGGCTAAGGCGAAGGCCAAGATAGACTTCTACATATACTTCGTGGTAGAGGGGTGCAGCCAGCTCGAGAAGGGGGGATACCGTGACCTGGCCGAGCGTATATGCGGCGAGGTTAGGGAGAACGTCGCGAGGCTCGCCAGCGTGGTGGAGGAGGCGTGCAGCCGCTACACCGGCGAGACGTAGATCCTATAGTACGGGTACCCCTCTAGCCTCGACTTAAGGCTTTCAATGTGCCTCCCACTCCTAGCAACTACAACCAGGTAGCCGTAATCCATGACACCCTTCCACCCGCGCTCCCTCAGCCTGGCCTGCACCCTCCTATAAGCAGCGACCGGGTCTACTCTAGGCGCCTCCCCAGTTGCATCCCTCACAGCCACCGCTAGAGGCCCTGCCAGCTCCGAGGTCTGAGCCGCTATAGTATAGCCCTCCGGGCCCAGGTAGCGGTGCAGCTCTACGGCCAGCCCTGCAGCGGCCTTTACACACTCCTCTGGAGTACGGCACTCAACGCTGCCGGGCTCCGGCAAGCGCCACTCGCTGGGCGGCGGGTCTATTGCCGGCTTAGCGAAGTAGCTGCGTATCCCCTCCTTGATAACTCTATCAGCCTCGGCGTCGCCTCCCCTGCTATACGCTGCCAGCCCCTCCTCTAGTAGCCTCCTCAGCGAGTCGACCTTGATAGACTCGAGGCTCAGCCCCCTGAGCACTGCCGCCATGATCTCGGGTGGTAGGTACTCTACGGGCTCGGGCTCCGACCAGGGGCTCCACCAGGCGAGTACCAGGCCCCTCACGCCCTTCTCCCAGGAGCCGCATCGGGATGCAGTGGAGAACAGGGTTTCACCCCCCACTCTAAGCCTTACATGACCGGCCCCGTCGGCCCTGCAATACTCAATGCTAACACTCCTCACACTGACAACACCACTCCTCCTATAAATCGGGGGTCCAAGCACGTAGCCGCCGGGCAGCTTCAAGCTCCACGGCAGGATCTCCGACGGGTCAATCCTATCGCTCTTATACGCGACAGCCTCCCGGTGAATCTCATACTCTAGTACCCCGCTGGCCCTAAGTATATCTAGCGCTCTCACGCCGAGGTCGCCGCCGGGGAGAGCCTCTAGGGGCGCCACGGCGACAGGCGCATCTAGCTCGGCCGCGACCCGGGCCAACACGTTGAAAGCCTCTAGCACAGTGCTCGGCCTAGTGTGCTCCGCCAGAACCCTCCTCCGCTTCTTCTCGAAGTCCCCAGGACTATAGAGCGAGAGCGCCCAGGCCTCGCGGCCGTCGCGCCCAGCCCTGCCCGCCTCTTGCAGGTAATCCTCTACGCTGTCGCTGGGGGTGAGGTGGATCACCCACCTTATATTAGGAATGTCCACTCCCATGCCGAATGCCTTGGTGGCAACCACTATCCTCGGACCACCGGCGCCCCTACTTGCATTCAATACCGCCTCCTCGACGCGGCGCCTCGCAGCCTCCCCCAGCTGCCCGTGATAGACTGCTACCTCCTCGCCTAGCCTCCTTGAGAGGAACTCGCCGACCCTCTCAGCGTTGGCCCAGGACTCGCTCCTACTCTTCACGTAGCCGGTGAAGACGACTCCTATCCATGGCTCTCCAAGGGAGTCCGCCCAACGGGTTAAGCGCTCCACCTCGCCTGCCAGGGTCTCGAGCCTCGACTCGCCGCTAGGCGCTGGTCTAACCGTGAACCTGAGCTCAGGCCTAACAGGGTCGAGTCTGAGCACGGCGGCCTCTCCGCCCGCATCGACGAGCCTCTCAGCCGCCTCAACACCCAAGGACGGGTCTATCTCGACGGGCTCCCCGGCTCCTGTAAGGGCTAGTATCTCGTCTTCAACGTCGGGCGGGGCTGTAGCTGTGAGGGCAAGAATCGGAGGCCACTCCCTCTCAGCCCTAACCTCCTGCAGCCGCTTAGCAGCGTAGAGATACGCTGGCCTAAAGGTATAGCCCCACCTCGACAGGCTGTGAGCCTCGTCAAGCACTATGACAGCCCAGTCCTCAACACCGCCAGCAAGGAGCGGATCCTGGAACCGCTCGGGGGCGACATATATAAGGTCTACGAGGCCCAGCCTCGCCATCTCGGCGGCAGCCCGCCTCCACTCGGGGGGCAGGCCCGACTCCATCCTTACAGCAGCAATGCCCCGCGAGAGGGCCCCTCGAACCTGGTCCCTCATCAGCGCCCTCAGGGGAGTCACTACTAGGACCGAGGAGCCGTACCCAGCAGCTGCCAAGGGCCTAGCAAGCCCCTGGAAGACCGCGCTCTTACCGTAGCCGGTAGGGAAGACTGCGAGGACTACTCCAGCCCTCCCGGCTCCTAGAAGGGCTGCCATCGCAGAGACCGCGGCGAGCTGGCCGTTCCTGGGCTCCCTACCGCCCCAATACTCCCTGAACGCCTCAAGGTAATCCCTCACTATGGGCCTCCACCCGGGCTCCCCCAAGGGATCAGCATCAACCCTGAGATACTCTACCCCGTCGAGTCCCGCGAGGGCCCTGCTAACAGCCTTGCCGCCAAGCCTAGCAGCAAACTCGGCAACCCTGAGCCTGAGAACCTTCACGGCATCAGGCCACGGCTCCTCCCGGAGCACCCGGGCAGCGCCCCGCCTAGCCCACGCTTCAGGAGCGACGGAGACAACGTCGCCGGCCCAAGCCAGCACGGCAGGCTTCTCAAGTAGCTCCCTGAAGTGCAGTACCAAAGGCCTAGAACCGGCTAACCACTCGTCCAGCCCCTCAAGACCTACAGCGCCACCCCTCCTCGCCGCCTCCACCACGGCCCAGCTAAACGCGACTACGAGCCCCCGACTCCCGCTGAGGGATGCTAGCGCAAGCGCTGCAAGCGCCCCAGGACCCCTAGCACCACGCGGCTCCACGACCTTAACGCTGACACCGCCACCTCTAAGGCCTAGCCTGGTAGCCAGCTCCTCGGGAGCCCCAGGAGCCTCAGCTCCTGTAGCATCGATCCACGAGCCCTCCCTGCAAGGCGTCCACGGAGGCTCACCCACAGGATCGGGAACCAGGCCAGAAAGGCACTCATCGCTATTGGAAATACAGTCCAGCCTGTCAACTCTGACCCTGAACCCCAGGCACCTGGCAATCCAAGCGGGAACCTGGCCTCCACCCCTGGGAGGAGACCTACGAGGCCGGGCTAGCCCCTGTACTAGATCCCTCAGCCTCTCGGCAAGCTCCGCCGGCTCCTCAAGCTTCAGAGCCGCAGCCGGGTCACCGCTACGAAGCGCAAGGCTCCTGACGGCGACCCTAGCAGCGTAGTCCCAGCCCTCGCCCTCAAGCTGGGGAGCCTCGATCTCGTAAGGCTTAATTACGCCCCAGGAGAGGCGGGGCCTGTCAGTTAACACCACCCCCTGAGGCCTCCACCTAGGCTCGACCCTGGGCAGGAACCCGCTCCACTTGACAGGCCCGGGCAGCCTATCAGGATCGGCACCGGCGAGATCGTAGATGGCCCAAGCGGCTGCCCCGCTGAGAGCCTCTACAGCCTCAGCAGCCCCCCTAGCATCTACACCAACATTATATGAGGCCGACACCACGTCCGCTCCCGCCTCTGGGAATGCTATGGCGGCTAGCAGCCTGGCGTCGACAGTCCTAGGGAGGCCGCGGTAGCAGCCCCACAAGCTGGCGACGGGGGCGCCAGACTCGGCTACGAGCCTCCACAAGCCGCTGCCCAAGGCCTCCGCTTCAACCCTAGCCCTCCCAGCAGGAGAAAGCTTAGAGGACGACGCCGTGAACCCTCCAGTCTTGGCCTCCACCAGTCCCTCGCCGCAGTAGGCGTACAACGGCTCGCCGCGGGGAGGACCCGAAACTCCTAGAGCTTCCGCAACCACATCAGCAGAATCGAGGTCACCGAGGAGGGTAAGGCCGTGGAGAGCCTCGGAGAGCAACTCGCCTGGAACCCTACAGCCCTGCTTCGCAGCCTGAGCTATAGCCTCGTAGAGGCCGGCACCAGCCATAGCAGCCAGCACACGATTATCACAAGGCTTCTCCCTAAACACATCATAAAGAAGCTCCGGATCCCCGCCAGCAGCCTCAAGAGCAGCCTCAACCCACTTATCGCCTAACGCCTGAGAAGCCCACTTGGCAAGCCTGAACCTCGCCTTATCTAGCAGGCCCAATCACGGCGCACCCCAGAGACACTAAATCCCCAGGCCCTTGAGCCCCAATGGGAGGCCACGAGCCGTATTCCTTCAGCATAGAGATATCCGGGGAGAGGCAGGGTCCCCGCAATACCTAGGTGCACCCCGCTTTAAGAGGGGTGGGCCTTGCCCGGTAGTTCACGTGGGGGGATGAAGATACTACCCATGAACCGAGGCCCCTACCAGGAGGGGCGGGGGCCTAATGGGGACTCCGGCAGGAACAGACCCTCCCCTTTAAGAGACCTCCAGCCCTAGAGGCGTTGTCCATGTGGTGTTGCATGTGTTGAGGAGTGGCGGCGGGAGGCTGGGGGGCTTCTTCGTTAGTATTAGAGAGGGCTTCGTAGCCCCCCTCAAGGCCGCTATAAACCCAGGGGCTTTCTATCAGAGGCTCTCAAGCCTGATAGACAAGTATGGCATATACGCTACCGCCCTCTTCTGCATAGGCGCCTGGATATGGGCTTCAAGCGTAGCCTTCCTCCTCTCCCTGGCGGCCCTCTCGCTTAGAGGGCTATTCTCCCTGGATCCAGCAGCGCTCGTCACAGCGCCGTTGAAGGCCCTAGCCCTGGCAGTAGCTACTCCCCTATTAGCGGCTCTAGCCGACGCGATACTCATAGGCATAGTAGCAGCGGTCTCCCCGAGGCGCCGCCCCCTCCACGCGGTCTTCCTCGTAAGGGCCTCGAGCCTGCTGCCTTACACCCTCAGGGCGCCCCTCGTAGCTGCCCTAGGAGGTGGGCCCATGGATCTACTCGCATCGCCTCTGCACCCCCTTGACGTAGCTCTCCTAGCGCTAGGAGTAGCGCTAACAGCATACGGCCTTCATAAGAGCATGGGAATGCCGCTACCCCACTCCCTCATAGCAGCGCTGCTCCCAGCCCTCCTCAAGCTAGGCCTCGGGCTACTAGAATAAAAGGAGGGGGAACACAGGGGATTCTCCCTCTATTCATGATTAAATGAGGCCTGAGCCTCGGAGTGCTGCCAGCGCCAGGCTTCTCAGGTTAACCCTCCTAGGCTTCGCTAACCCTCTATCGGCTAGGAGCCTCTCAGCTGCTAAGAGCCCCGGGAGACCTGAGACTCCTCCGCCGGGGTGAGCGCTGGCTCCTCCTAGGTAGAGGGGCTCGCCGCAGCCGGGTAGTCGGGGGCCCTGGCTTCCTGGTAGGGGGCGGAAGCCGTAGATCTGGTCCGGCTTCATGGCTATATGGAATATGTGGCCGCCGGGCACTAGCATCTCGCTCTCGTAGCGGCCAGGCGTCAGTACATCTACTCTAGCATCATCCCAGTCGAGGCTAAACTCATCGTCCATGACGCTTCTAGCAGCGTCAAGAACCCTCTCACGCCACTCGGCCCCGCTACCTACGGCTCCGCCGGCTGCATACTGGAGGAACACGCTGGTGAGGCTCCATCCTTCAGGGGCTAGGGAGGGGTCGGCGGCTGAGACGACGTTAACGGAGAGCCAGGGCTCGCTACTCACGCCCCTATGGAGGGCCTCACCTAGGGCCCGGGAAGCGTGTTCAAGGCCTCTAAGCACGACCATGCTACTCTGAAGAGCCTCTACGACATCGACTCCGGCTCTAGGCAGTGGGGGCTTCCTAGAGGCTATTACAAGCTTAGCACTAGCACCCCGAGAGTCTAGAGACTCTATTCCCCGCCTGACACGTTTCTCGAGGAGATCAGCTGCCGTGGTGGGCAGCTGCTTAACGCTCCCAGTGAATATGACGCCTAGCCTGGGCCTGTAGACGCCGCAAGCCGCATGAACCTCTAAGCCTCTCCCAGAGCGGGTCAGCATGGTAACAGGGCAGCCTAACCTCACTACCCCGTCTAGCCCTCGTAGCCTGGCGGCTAGAGCCTCGCTAAGCGCGCCCATGCCGCCTGCAACGTTAACCCACTCGCCCGCCCTCCCAGTGGCGGCGCCTAGGTAGTGGTGGGCCAATACCAGCCCAGTACCTGGATGGTACGCGTCGACGAGTTCCCCCACTAGCGCGTCCTCTGCTAGGGCCGTCCTGGCCTCCCAACTCTCAAACCACTCCTCGAGCAGTCTACCAGCGGAGGCAGTCAACGCCCAGGCAGCGTCCTCGAGTACCCGCTTAACCCTGTCTCCTAGCAGCGGCACCCCCTGCAAGCGGTAGAGTGTCTCCACGATCTCATTTACGGGTAGGGGCTCGTTCTCGTAAAGGCCTCTCAGGATTGAAGTAGCTATGCTCCAGAGCCTGTCCCATTCAAGATAAGCCCTGGCATCAGCCTCGCTAAACCCCCTAAATATCCTGGCAGTTCTCTTAGAGTCACTGTAAACAGTTACGGCTTTACCACCGCCTAGGAGGACCGTCATGCCGACAGGTCTGCGCAGCAGCCTCAACTTGTCCCACACGCCTAGACGCTCAAGGAGCCATCTAGGGTAGAGGCCCAGCACGTAAGCTCCCAGAGGCGCCTTGAACCCGGGCCACGGCTCGTAGTTGGCAGCGAGGCCGCCAATCCTATCAGTAGCCTCGACTACCTCAACCTTTAACCCCCTAAGCGCCAGGTACACGGCGGCAGTTAGCCCGTTATGGCCAGCGCCCACCACCAGCACATCGGGCTCCCTGACGCTCGACGAGCGAGGTAAAGCCACTACCCTCAACCCCCACTAGAAGAGAAGCCTTGTATACCATACGATTTGAGAGTCGCCACCTTATCTCTCTTCCCAGCCTACTATCACTTGTCCCAGTGTACACGACACGCCTAGTAGAGCGTTATCTGATGTGGGGGTGATTGCTGGGATTGCAGGAAGGCCTGGACATTATAGACGCCTACGTCAGGATACTGTCTATAATGAATCCCTTCACAGCTGCTAGCGTCTACCTGACAGTGACGGAGGGCCTCCCCGAGGTAGAGGCCAGAAGAGTAGCGATGCGGAGCGTCGCCCTGGTAGCAGTACTAGGCGCCCTAGTCTCATTCACAGGCGAGGCTATCCTAGGGGTTCTAGGAATAAGCCTAGCCGGGCTCAGCCTCGGAGGAGGAATACTCCTTCTGGTGATCAGCGTTGACATGCTGACTGGAGCCCACAGGGTTAGAAGTGTAGAGGAGGGCGAGGTGGGGGTAGTACCCCTGGCGGTACCCATGATGTTTGGGCCAGGCACTATGACCCTGCTCATACACCTCTCAGCACTCATGGATAAACTGGTGCTTGCGGCGGCATTCCTCCTATCCCTAGCCACGGTCGCCATTGTACTAGCTGCCGCTAGGAGGCTCCACGGAGTCCTCGGGATGACGGGGATAAAGGGGCTATCCAGGATAATAGCCGTCGTCATCGCTGGAGTGGCGGCCGAGATGATACACGCCGCTCTCCTAGAGTGGGGCATAGCTTCTAGCTGAGAAGCTCTGCTACAAGGCATAGATAGGCTAGGAGGCTCGAGATAGGGCCGGGGAAGGGTGCCTGGCTAGGAGTGTGTATATACTTGGCGGTACGTTGTTGGTGTAGATAGTTGCATGTGGTCTCAACCGTGGGTTGACTAGACTTCTATTTCCCGGGGTGCTCCTAAAGCCTTGGAGCCTCTCTCCAGGCTAGCCGCCGTAGTGGTGACGTATAGGGACGCTGGGAAAGAGGTTCTTGAAGGCCTTGAAAGGCTAGCTGATAAAGCTCTCGACGAGTTGGCTGGCGCCGGCGAGGGGATAGTAGTCGTAGCCACCTGCAACCGCTTCGAGATATACCTTGACGATCCTCGGGGGACCGGCGTCGAGGTGGCGGCCTCGTGGCTCAAGGAGAAGAGCGGGGTGGAGCCGAGGCTACTCCGCGGGAGGTCAGCTGCCTGGCACCTCTTCAGGGTAGCCGCAGGCCTGGACTCCGCTATCCTGGGCGATCACGAGGTAGTAGTACAGGTTAGGGACTCCTGGCTCAAGGCGAAGGAGGGCGGATTGACTAGCAGGCTCCTAGACGAGGTCTTCCATAGGGCTGTAGCAGCGGGGAGGAGGGTTAGGAGGGAGACAGGCCTGGGGGAGGGCGCGGTAGGTTACCCAGCGGCTGCAGTGCAGCTCGCATCAAGGCTACTAGGAGGCCTGGACGGTCGCAGCGTTCTAGTCGTGGGTGCGGGTCAAGCCGCTAGGAGTGCCCTCAAAGTCCTCTGCAGCAAGTGGAGCCCGGCTAGGCTAACCATAGCTAATAGGACTCTAGGCAGGGCTATGGAGGCCCTAGAGGAGGCTGGTTGCCAAGGCGACGCAGTCCCCCTAGAGGAGGCTCCCAAGCTCGCGCTTGAAAGCGACCTAGTAATAGCGGCCGTGAGCCTGGGAGGAGGAAAGCTCTTCCCTAGGGGCATAACGGAGAAGAGCCCGGCGCTATTCGTGGACATAAGCCTGCCACCTGTAACCGAAAGGATCCCAGGCAAGGTATTCTTGATGAATGACGTCGAGGAAGAAGCCAGGAGGAGCCTCGAGCAGAGGAGGAAATGGGTTCCCAAAGCGGAGGAGATCCTGAGGGAGGAGCTGGGCAAGCTAGAGGAGAGGCTACACGTGTTACCCGTCGAGGACGCATTAAGGAGTATAATGAACACAGCGAGCATCATAATGGAGAGGGAGCTAGCCCTAGCAGAGAAGAATATAGCGAGGGGCATGAATCCCGAGGAAGCCCTAAGGATAGCTATGAAGAGTTACACTAAGAAGATGGCTAGGAGCCTAGCAGAGGCCCTTAAGCAGTTAGCAGCCACGGGTCACGGCGCCTGCGTAGACGAGATAGCGAGGGCCTACGCCCAGGCAAAGCATTAAACCCCGTAAACCCCTCACCCCCCGGGCAATCTGCGGATTAAAGGCTCGGAGGAGAGGGGAGGGGTAAGTGACTTAACGGGGTAGAGCTTACGCCCCTGGTACTATTGGTGCTCTGGTTGAGGAGAGTAGCTCTGTTCCTCGTCCCCGTGATCACGCTAGTCATAGTGGCGTTGTTGATTCTCGCAGTGAAGGGCCCCTTAGAGTCGTGTTACTGCCTTGGCGAGTGGAACTGGGAGGCGGCACTCGCGGCCCCGTGGAGGATAGCTGTAGTAGAGGTGGACGGCGTCCCTAGGGAGGCGCTTCAGAGTCTCGAGGCGGAGGCTGTGCTTGGCTATGTTAATGCGGGTTATGCAGAGGAGTGGCGAGGCTACTGGAGTGAACTAGAGGGTAGCGAGATAATCTTGGGGCCCTCAGAGTATGAGGGAGAGTGGCTCGTAGCCTTCTGGAGCGACGAGTGGCGCCGGATCCTCCTCTCGGAGGCGCTCAGGGTAGCCGCCGCCGGGGTAGACGGCGTATATCTTGACAATGTGGATGCCTACGAATACGTGGAGCCCCCTGAGGGGGTAGATGCTGCAGGCGAAATGGCTGAGCTAGTATGCTGGCTAGCAGAGAAAATCAAGGAAGAGCATCCAAACGCTGTGATAGCCGTAAATATAGGCGGGGGATACGAGCTACTTGAAAGCCCCTACAATATCGGCAGCTGCATAGACGTGGTATACAGGGAGGAACTTTGGAGCGTCTGGAGCAACGAGCACCCGGAGCCGCAGAGTCCCGAGGAGACCCTCAGCGCTCTCTCGGCTCTAGAAAAAACGGCTTCCTCGGGAGTCGAAGTCGTCATAGTCGATCCTGTTGAGGGGGAGCTCGACGCCCTAAACCTGTGCATAGAAGCAGCAATACACGGGTTCTCCGCGGTGCCACAGCCCCACTGGGACCCGGACTACACGGCGCCCCCGCCGTGGAGGCTATGCTCAGCGATAAACAAGGTAGCGGCCCTACTCAACCCCTAATATGCGGCCATAAGCCACATAGCCGACTCTAGCAGCGTCGAAGTCCACCTTATCTATCTTAACGTTTAAGCCCGCATCCTTGAAGGCGGCCTCAAGCTCCTCCTGAATACTGAAATCGAGGCTGCAGGCGCACACCTGCTTTATGAACACCACTATCTTGTCTCCTCTGATGCTCTCAAGGCTGGCCTCGAGGTCGCCGAGCACCCAGTCATTAAACTTCTCGAGAGCCTCGTTTATCCTTGGGAGCAGCTGGCTAAGCTGGCTCAACCCGGGGCTCCACCTCCGCGAACCCTATTCACTCTCCCTGGGGGGAGGGCTTCACGTCTAAGTCTAGTTTACCTGGGGGTTTGCCTCTCAGGGTTTTAAGGAGTGCCCCGGGGCTCCTCCTAGGATCTCCTCCTCTATCCGGCCCCTTAGCCTTTCTAGGCCTCCACACTCGCCAGGCTCCTTTAGAGCCTTCCAGCCCCTTCTGCCTCTGGCTGCGCAGCCAAGCTCTGCTAGCCAGGGGAGTAGCTTTGCTATCATGTTCGCCTCGAAATATGCCATTACATTCTCGAACCCGTCTATGTAGCGCCTATAGATTATCCCTTTACCTGTGAGGTACCATGGGGAGGCCTCACCCTCTAGGGGTAACGCTGCAAGGGTGGCCTCCATGGCCTCAGGTATTCTGAGGGCGAACCTTGCTAGCCTGGCTCGAGCTTCGCCTCCCTCGTAGACGCCAGGTTTATGGGCGCTGGTGTAGGTGCTCCACTCGCCTCTAGCAACGAATAGGATGTCCTCTAGGAACTGGTGCGGGTCGGCCTCCGGGTTCGCATACCAGGGGCCGAATCCCGACAAGTCGATGTCGACTAGGTGTATCGCCTCACTGTCTGGCTCTATGAGGGTGTGGGTCCTAAGATGGCCTGGGGCTGGGATGGTCTTAATGCAGAGGCCTCGGAAGCAAACATCATCTCCCGGGTCATAGTACTCGTCAGCCTTGGGGGGCGCTTCGAGCCCCATGAGGCTCCTGGCGAAGCCTATCCATAGGTCCTTTATCTCGGGGGCGAAGCGCCGGGCCAGATCCTCGAGGCTCTGGTACGCCTCCTCGCCGGCAGGAGCATAGACCCTGATCTTCCTCCCTGCGAGGATCCTGTAGCCAGTTATGTGGTCTGGGTGGAAGTGGGTGTAGAGCACTGCATCTACCTTATCGACAACCCTTTCGAGGGCGTCGCCGCAGCCCGTATCCACTAGTAGGGTAGCCATAGGGGCCTCTACTAGGAGGCAGTTGCTCCAGGGGAACTTGCCCCCTAGCGGGCCCTCTAGGAGCTTCCATCTAGCCTGACTCGTCCCTACCTCACCTCCCCGCCTGCAGCCTCAAGCTTAACTACCCTGTCGCCCAGTATGTAGGCCTTGCTCCCGTCGGCCCTGTACTCTACTTTCCATATGGGAGCCTCGCGTTTCACCCGCTCTACCACTGCTTCAAGCGCCGGGAACACATTCCTTCTGCCTCTACCTGAGACCACGGCTATGAAGGTCACGTCACCGGGATACCTGTTGCCGGTGTAGTGTAGTACTATAGCGGCTCTGAGGTCGTGCCGCTCAGCCTCCTCCCTTAAGATAGCCTCTATGACCCTCTCCGCGACGCCCCTTGCAGCATCGTAGTACAGCTTCTCTACGACCACGCCGGAGTTCAGACCCTTAACTATCCCTACGAATACAGCTACAGCCCCTGTATCACTGGACACACCGCCAGCCTCCGCGACTACAGAGGCGATATCGACAGTCTCGTCCTCGTCGAGGAGCCTGGCCTTAACCAGTCTAGAGCCGCCGCTAGGGGGAGGCACTAGGTGTATCTCCCCGCAGGGGGCCTTATCATCTAGCTCCACCCTCTCACCACTGCTCGTAAGACCGTAAATGCTCCACTCTATGACGTTCAAGGCCTCCCCTAGACCTGGAGCCTCGCTGGCAGCCCTCTCTATGAGGGATCTAAGCTTCTCTCCCTCCAGGCAGGGCACTCTAATCTCTCTTCTGCCAGCGGCGTCTGCCAGTATACTGTAAAGCTTGAGGACGGCCTCACCCATGACAGTCAGCGCCTCCAGAAGGAGAGATGGCGCCGGGGGAGGTAAATCCATTGATCCCCGTCTAATCCTATGGTTGAGGGGCTTAGGAGTAGAGTGCACGGTAGACCTCATAGGCTAGTATAGCAGCACCCGCAGCGCCCCTCACGGTGTTGTGGCCCAGTATTACTGCGCGTATCCAGTTATCTCCTAGGTTCCTGGCCCAATCTAGGCGTCCCACAACCACGCTCATACCCCGGCCTTCTAGCCTGTCCAGCCTTGGCTGGGGCCTGTCGGGCTCCCAGCGGACGACTAGCGGTTTCTCCGGCGCCGTGGGTAGCTTCGCCTCCTGAGGCATACTCCTCCACGAGGCGAGGACCTCTCCTACCTCCTCTATGCTGCCGGGCCTCCTCTCGAGCTCCACGTATACCACCTCTGTGTGGCCGTCTATCACTGGCACCCTAGTAGTGGTCGCCTCTACAGCTATGTCTGCAGGCTCTACTCTACCATCGACTAGGCGTCCAAGGATCTTTAGGGACTCGGTCTTAACCTTGCCCTCCTCACCCTCAATATACGGTATAACATTGTCCATTATCATGGCTGCTGGTAGCCCCCTGAGGCCGGCTCCCGTTATGGCCTGCATAGTCGTTACAAGGACGCGCTTCATGCCGTACTCCTCTAGCAGCGGCTTCAGGAATAGGGTCAAGACAGCGGTTGTACAGTTGGGGTTCTTCAGTATAGCCCCCTCGTATCCTCTATTACTTCTCTGAACGTCTACCAGCTTCACATGCTCCCAATTGACCTCCCCGTTTAGTAGGGGCACGTCAGGGTCGAGCCTCATAGCGCCAGCGTTGCTAGCCACCACCACGCCCCTCCTAGCTAGGGCATCCTCTATAGGTGCAGCCACGCTCCTCGGCAAAGCGCTGAACACAACGTCGACCCTCTCAGCTATCGCCTCCGGGTCAACAGGCTCCACTGTAATGCCAGCGGCCCAGCCAGGCATGGGTGATTCAAGCACCCACTTAGTGGCCTCGGAGTACAGCTTCCCAGCGCTGCTCCTACCCGCGAGCACCTCTACCTTGATCCAGGGATGACCGTCTAGGAGCTGGACGAACCTCTGGCCGACGACGCCAGTAGCCCCCAGTATAGCCGCCTTCACCGCCACGGCCCGCTCACCACCAGCGACTCGTGGAGACTCCTAGCAAGCTCTACAGCCCCCTCATCGGGGACCAACAGGCCCAGGCTATAGGCTCCCCTGAAAACCGCTAGCGGCTCCGAGCCGCCTGCAGCGTCAAGGGCCGCCTTCAAAGCGGCAGGCCTGCCAGCACCATAGCCTACTAGGGCAACGCTAGCAAGGCCCGGGAAGGCCTTCACCCTAGCTGCGGCTTGCCTTGTAGCCTCTACGAGGCCCTCCCAGGGGCCCTCAACAGCTAGGAGAGCGCTGCCGCCACCCGGAGGGGCCTCAAGAGCTGCCACGCGATAGCCGCTGCCAGCCAGTCTCGCGGCTAAGGCGTCGAGAGACTCTTTGAGCCCCGCCAGCTCTAGCAGGGTGAAGCCACGGTTAACAACCACCATCTTGACAGGCCTTCCAGAGTCCCTATCATCGATAATAGTGCCGCGGGGACTGGAAACCCCTGAAACCTCGAGGCTAAGCCCTTGAGTGACGTAGTCGAATGTCCTCGGGTGGAACTTCCTCAGGCCCAGCCTGGCAGCCTCCAATGCCTCCCACAGACTCACCCTCTCAAGGAGCCTAGGCGACTTCACAAGCCTCGGATCACCCGTGAGCAGGCCTCCAGCCTCAGTGAGCATGACAACCCTGTCGGCCCTAAGCGCCGAGCCGAGGACCACGGCGCTCACATCGCTACCGCCCCTCCCAAGCAGGACCAGCCTCCCCTCAAGGTCAACGCCTGTATAGCCAGCAACAACAGGCACAACACCGCGCTCAAGCAAGGGCTTCAAGCGACCCTGGACAGCGACGCTAGTAGCACTCATATCCACGGCGGCATCAAAGGGGTCACCCTCAGCTGAGATCCCCGCATCGCCGCCCATAAGACTCGCAGCCTCTACACCGAGCTGGGAGAGGGCCCCCCTCAGCACTAAGCTGCTGACCTCCTCGCCTAGGGCTACGAGCCTGGCAGCACCGTAGGGATCACGGGAGCCGGCAAGGCCCCTCTTCTCGCTGCATCGCTCCGCGGCCTCCCCAGCTAGCTCCTTGCCTCCAACCTCGAGAGCAGCGTCTATCATCCTATAGCATGCTGCGTTTAACGCCTCCAAGTCGCCGTGGGAAGCCTCTATGAGGAGATCGGTCACGCCCCGCATAGCGGAGACAACGAGGACAAGGCTACCCGGGGGAGCCCTGGCGAGGGCCGCCTCCGCGGCGGCGAAATAATCGCTCCCCCGGTTAAGCACGCTACCCCCAACCTTGACAACTACTACTCTAGCGTTTGGCGCGCAGCCACCACCTACCACCGCAAGCCCACCAATAAAACCGAGACACGTTTAAACCGTTACCCCCGGCGATCCACGGGATACATATTATAAGGATGAATCCCTGGGGAGAGGGGCTCTCTGCAAGGCGTGCAACTGTCACCATTGATCGGGGGAAGCTTGAATAAGTGTGCACGGGTTTACTGGGGTGCCTCCACGGCTTAACCGTAATACGTGGGTAGTTTGCGTGATAGCACCCTGCCTGCCCCCTCCTACCCCTACCCCCTCTATAACAGTTCTCTTCGGGGGTGCGGCTGAGTGGTAGTTGATGTTCTAAGGAGGCTGGGCTTCTTCAGGGGATCCAGCGATCCATGGAGTGGAGGGGTAGAAGCTGCCCCCGCAGCCGGGGTGGGGCTAGATGATCCGGGCGGGGGCTTTGATTTCAATGAGGTGCTTAGCAGGCTCCAGCTCGCAAAGACAG
>JALTZJ010000018.1 GCA_027046245.1 Acidilobaceae archaeon | reverse complement strand
CTGGTGAAACCAGCCCCCTTAAAGGCCTAGTGGCGTAGGACCTACTAGCCGGCTAGGCGCAATGCTTCTCTAGCAGGGTGTTGTCTAGCATCCTCCTCACGATCCTTCTCAGATGGTCCTCGGGGTCCTGCCTGGCCTTCCTCAAGGCTTTCAGGTAGCCCCTCGGGGGCTTCGGGGGGCTCCAAGGCCCCCATATCTTGTTCCAGTCGCTCCTGGCTGTGGTACATAGAGGGCTCGCTTCGCAGGACCTACGGGCGTCTAGTATGAAGACGTACTTGGCCCACCAGTCTATCCTGTGGAGCCCCGTGCTATACCCCTTCTCAACCCTGAAGGCAGTCTTGCCCCTTAGGGCGGCGGCGTATAGTGGGAGCATGACGGAGACCATCTCCCTCCCCGGGTGCATGAGCCTCCACGCTATCCCAGCCCTGTCGCTGGGAGGCTCTACCACCCCTAGAAGCGCCCCCATATCCTCGTAGTAGAGTAGGCCTGCAACCAGCTCCCCAAGGTCTAGCTCCCTCCTCCTACCACCCTCAAGCCCCAGCCCCCCAACAGCTACTAGGCTCTTCCACCCCAGCCTCTCAGAAGCCTCGGCAAGCGCCGCCCTAGCTATAGAGTCTATCCTGTAGCTCCCAAGGCTAGACTCGTACCCCGTGAGCATCCCATCACCGCCGATGTCGGCGTGGATAGTACACTTGGGGCTGTAGCGCCTATCCAGCCACCGCAGCCCCTCCATCACCCCCTCGAAGCCCCCGGCGACGCAGAGCCTGTAGACCTCGGCGCCGGGGAAGGCCCTTGAGAGGGCCCACTCGAAGTCCCTGGGATGGTACTCCCCGGGCTCCACAAGGCTCCCCGCAACCCTCCTACCCCGATACCTCTCAGGGTGGCAGCCGGAGAAGCTGGCGTAGACAACCCTAACCCCCCTGAGCATAGAAGCTAGTATGGCTGCGAGACCCACATCCCCGCCACCACCAAGACCCCCAACAACCACCCAACCCAAACTACCACACCCAAAAATCACATAGTACACTAGCCGGGAGGCTAAAACCCTAACCCCCAAAGCCAAGACCCTACAAGTGAGGGGCTGGAGGCGCGCAAACACACAGCCAGACCCCCATAAAGCCTATAAGCCCCACCCACAGACTATACCATGCACGGCGGGCCCGTAGCTCAGCCTGGTAGAGCGGCGGGCTCTTAACCCGTAGAGGGGGTGCGGCGAGGGGTCCTGGCCCCGCGGAAGTCCCGGGTTCAAATCCCGGCGGGCCCGCCACCCGCAATACTACCAAGTAATGCGCTTTAGAGTACCTCCGTTCCAAAAGAGCGTGTCCACGTGGATAGATAATGTTTATAGCATCATCTCCGTAAGTAGCGTTATCAAGCTAGTAAGGACACCTGTTTACTAGCTTAGAGCGAACTCGCATTCTAGTTGAGGCGGCTAATTAAGTGTAAGGGAAGCGGGCCTTGAAAAGGTTTAGAGAGCTAAGCTACCTTTAAGAAAAAGACTATAAACTAGTTAAGAGGCCATTTTCTAGGGTAGCTAGTACCCCGGTACTGGGGTGGTGCGTTTTTGGCTGTTGTTGAGGCGAATAGGTGGCTTGCCGAAACGATCGGCTTAAGGGGTCCTCGGTCGGGCGAGGTTCATATAGAGTTACCCTACTCTCTGTTGTTGCACAAGATTATTGGCAGAGGGTCTTTGGAGCACCTTGTCTCTCAGCTAGTTTCAATAGGTTTTGATAGGAGAGGAGCTTCCCATCCTTACACGTTCCATGGAAGAGTACTTGGAGTTTGTGCTTAGTAGGGTGCCGCGTAGGCTCCACAACCTCCTCTACCGGGCTGTGGCCTCCACTGCAATACTAGGCCGTAGCATCGAAAACGTGAAGGATGAAGCCCTGCTTGACTGGCTCCGCAGGGTTATATCCAAGTCTAGGCCTGGGGATCACGTAGGTGCTGCCCAGCTACTGGAGGAGCTGTTGGAGGGGTCTAGGGAGGATTTGGAGGGCGTTGCTTACGGGCTTTCACGCCTCACAGGCATGGCGCTTGTAGAGGGTAGAGTAGACCCCCTCGACTGGTCGGCGGTCGCACTCCATCTTGCCAGCGAGAACAGGGTTGCATCTGAGGTCCTCGCCCGGGGCCTCCTAGAGTTCTTCGACTCAAACCACGTATTGGCGTCAGAGCTATCCTACCACGTGCTTGCAATGAACGCCTTCAAGTACGGCGAGCTACCCGAGGATGCGGCTAGGAGGCTTAAGCTGATAACGTACAGCCCAGACGCCATTGTAGCCTGTAGGGCGCGGCAGCTCCTGGAGAAGCAGGTTAACGCGGAAGCCATGCACCAAGGGTACCCCAAGCCGTGCCTGATAATAGCTGAATACGATGGTAAGCCAGGACTATACGTTGTACTATGATCTTATCCCATACATGTAAGTGAGAGGCTTACGAGTAAACCACTTCACATGAGATACCTAGAACTCTCTCGGTATTTTTTTACCCGCCGGATAGCATATGGTAAGACTGGCATTTGCCACATGATACTTATCATTTTTGAGACGACAAGTATTCATACCCTGCAAAACAGATACTTTAACGTTTTCTCCCGGTAAGTCCTGTGCACTTCTCCACCTTATCAGCCATGATACCCAGGCGGAAATCGTAATGATATCCCCGTCTAGGTATGGTTTTCATAACCTATCCTATGGGGTTGCCCCGGAGCCTGCTGGAGAGCTAGACTGGCCTGCCTGGGATCAGCTATGGTATCTACTCCCTTCTCCGGCAAGGCACCCACAAAGGTAATTTGAAGTGATCTACTGGGAAATCCTCCGAGTAAGGCCGGGAAAAGCCCCCTTAGGCACCAAGTGGTAGGTAAGCGAGCAGCCAGGGGAGCCCGTTAATCAATCCCCGGAGAAACCCAATGGAAAAACCCACGGATAATTTCAAGAGATTCTGCCATTGACGTCTACGCCTCTAGGCGAGCTCGGGTTGGGGCTGTCTGGTTGGCGAGGTAGCGTTACTCGCTGTCTGTTGCATGGTAGGATTTACTACTTGGGGACTTCAGTGCATAGAGGTTTCTGTCTGCTGCGTAGTGCTCTACTGACTATCTCCAGCCAACGCCCGACGTACTGTGGGTAGGCCTTGTCTGCCTCGCTCAGCAGGTCCATATAATGTCTCGCACTTACCGTTAGCTCGCCGAACTTGCCAGTAATGAATCTATCGACATCGTTATCGCCAATAACCCTCTTCATCTCCCTCAGGGCGTATATACTGACGTACTTCGGTGCTAGGTAGCTCCACTTCCTGGCAACCCTCTCTATGCTGGCGCCGGAAAAAGATACTCTCTATAAGAGAGAAGAATTATGCTTCTCAGATAGGCTACTCTGCCGTTCTGAGCTGTAGCCTCTGCCTTATCATGTTATTAGTGCATACAGAAGATAAGTTAAAGCTTATCTTCGTGTCATGCAGTCGTAGAAGTAGTGGTGCTGGATTTATGCTTGCCGATACCGACTGCATACACATGCTCACTGGTATCTTATCAAGAATGGGTGTCGACGCGAATCCACAACAGCTTATAAACATAGCTTTAAATCTCGGTAGGCCATACCTTCTTCAAAAAGTTTGCTACTGTATAACCCATAACGTTGAATCTAGAGAATGTACAACAGACTTTATAAGCCTCATCCTACCCATAATAGCTGCAAACCAAGTAAAGAAAAAGTTTCAATAAATAGAGAATCACGGCTGAAACAATGCGAGCTAGTCTTCCCCAGATGCCTCCTCTATGAGCTAACCAGTGGTAACGAGGAATACTAAGGGGGTACTACATACAAGCTGACTTAGGGATTTGAGGCACTATGTTCCCGAGCTTGGGTTACCAGCCCTACTCAGCTTAGTGAGAGAATCGAGCACATGGGGGTAGTTTAATTAGGCTCTACGACGGAAGGTATAGTATATTTCTTGCTACACTAAAACGTATAGATTATCGTTGCCTTTGTAGCTGGCTCTTACAAGGCACGGTTTAACATCCCACTCATCAATTCTCTCTGCATCCCGCTCTCCTTCCAGGATCTGCTTAGCACGGCAAGCCACCACCGCGTCAGGGCTATAGTATGCACGTTCAAGCACTTCTCTTTGCCTTCCAGGGAGTGCTTCATGGTAGAATGCTAGTGTCCAGTAAACATGGTACGCTAGCTCCGAAGCAAGCAGGTTACCCGAGTCAAAATAGCTCTCCAAATCCTCCGCTAAGGCCTCAGCAACACTAGAGTCTATCTTAGCAAGAGACAGGACGACCACAGAGTAGTCAAAGAAGTCTACACTCTTCTCAGCCAATGCCATATCCCGAAGCCTAGCCAACCCATATAACAGCTTCTCCAAGTAGCTTGGGTTGCCGGATAGCTCTTCAAGAAGGCACCTAATCGAATCTAGCCGACAACCTCTAAGCCCAGACATAACCCTTTCAAGCCACCTCATGAGGCGCTCGTCAGCAATACGTCCCTCGCCAGCATTCCTAAGAATCTCGAGGGATACGACGCAGCGAAGAAGGATACCGCGCTGTTCTAGGGGCATAGAGTCTAGGAAGGCTTCAACCCTCCTTCTCCCTATCTTCGCAATATCGCTAAAGAGAGTGGAATCATGCTTAATATACTCACCAAGATTCTCTGGGATAAAACCTCTCATAACAATATCATTAACGTAGTACTCGGGTCTTCGCAAAAGGTAGCCGAGAAGCGCCCAATAACCAGGTTCTCCAAGACGAAGCCTTGCGGAAAGCCAGTCAACAGCCAGCATCACAGCCATACACTGTTAACCCTCCTCTACCATAAATAGTAAGTTAATTAAATTATACTTTCTTCTCTGCTACCTGCCTCGCCAAGTGTCAGTATAATCTACAGTAGTAGCGTAGAGCTATGAGTAGTTTAAGGTACACTCTAGGGAACTCCGATAACGCTATTTGAATTTCTCGTGTGCTTGCATTACTGAGTAGTACGGTTTCTACGTTGAACCTAAGCTTGTCTAGTAAGGAGGCTATTGTGGGTAAGGGATCCGACCTTACTGGTAGGCGTGGAATACGGGTGATGTCGCATCCAACCTCTTTACTCAAGACGTCTCGGTACTGGTTTAGGTAGTCTGCTAGGTCGCTTAGGCAACCCGTATTAACTTCATACCCTGCTAGGGGGTTATAGGGGTACTTGGGCTTCCTGCAGTCGCCTCTACTCCAGCCCAGTGCTATTACGAGGAGTGGCGCTTTCTCCGAGAGCCATTTCAACAACACCTTTGCGTCCCTAAGCTTCCCGGCTAATTCATCAACGTCGTTTGGCGTGGCTCTGAGCTTCAACAATTCTTTAAGTAGCTCTTCGAGGGATGCATCCATAGGATCTCCCTCCCCGTAGAGGCGTAACGCCGGTTAAAACTTAAATGCTAGTCACGTCCTACTAAACATTACGGCTATCAATCATAGTTGTAGTGCCGACGTATGGATAGGCCGATAAAGTTATTGTTTAGAGGATAGCGGGTGGTCTACTATACCACTACTATAGGCGACGGCAAATACAACCGCTCACCGGGCGTAGCTTTAAACATAACTCTGATGAGGCAAATAGGCTTGACGAACCTAATGCAATAACCTTTTTAATATTCTTTTAAAACTATTTTTATCAGGTTTGCAAAGACCGCCGTATTGCAAATTGGCTTT
>JALTZJ010000017.1 GCA_027046245.1 Acidilobaceae archaeon | reverse complement strand
AGTTGGGAAGGAGGAGAAGGGTACATTAACGTTATGGCTAAGGCCGTGCCAGGCGTTAGCCTTGTATGGCTAGGAGCGTTGATAGCCATACTAGGTTCTATAGTAGATGCTATAATGCCTGTGGCGCTAGGTCAGGGACTAGCTGTAAGGGAGAAGGGAAGGCAAGATAAATAAGAGAATAAATGACACTCTAGCATTAAAGGGGATGTACTACAAGCGCCAATCTAACCCCCTAAATATATGAGCCCGGGGGGAGGCCGATAGAGTAGCCCTATGCATTGCCGAAGAGAGTGACCGCGGTATAAGGCTCGTCAATCCAGGGGAGCCTCACGCTGCACAGGTAACGAGGCTGGTCTGATCCTCCCCCCGGGCCCTTTAAGCTAAAGGGATGCCCCCTCCCCCCAGAGGGGTGTAAGTGACTTGGTGGAGGTAAGGCTTGAAGGAGTATCAAAGGTGTTCGATGGCCGTGTTGCCGCTGTTAGAGATATCGACTTAACCATTGAGAGCGGGGAATTCATGGTGCTTCTAGGTCCCAGTGGGAGCGGTAAAACCACGATTCTTTACATGGTAGCAGGCCTCTATAAGCCGTCAAGCGGCAGGATATACTTCGACGATGAGGACGTTACAGATGTGCCGCCTATGAAGCGTAATGTGGGCCTTGTCTTCCAGAACTACGCCTTATACCCACATATGAAGGTCTATGACAACATAGCGTTTCCGCTAAAGATACGGAGGGTGCCTGAAGACATTGTAAGGGAGAAGGTTAAGGAAGTCGCATCTATGCTTAGAATAGATCACTTACTAGACCGTTATCCTTGGCAGCTGAGCGGCGGCCAGCAGCAGAGAGTCGCAATAGCAAGGGCTCTAGTAAAGGAGCCAAGGGTATTGCTCCTAGATGAGCCCCTCAGCAACCTAGATGCCCTCTTGAGGCTACACGTGCGTAGCGAGCTAAAGAAGCTGCAGAAGCAGCTAGGCCTAACGACTATCCATGTGACTCATGACCAGGGAGAGGCTATGGCGCTAGCAGACAGGATAGCAGTGATAAATGAGGGCAAACTACAGCAGATAGGGCCTCCAAGGAAGGTGTTCGACAGCCCGTATAACACGTTCGTGGCAGGCTTCCTGGGCACCCCCCCGATGAACCTGCTTGAAGGCACATTGGATAGGGAAGAGCCTGTAGCGTACGTAAAGGGAGGCGAGGTAGAAGTATCAGAGGATCTATTTGTGAAGGCAAAGAAGCTAGGCGTAGAAGAGGCCATCGTAGGCTTTAGGCCCGAGTACACTAGGATAACACTTGATCCCCCAGGGATACCCGGCAGAATCTACACTGTAGAGCCTATGGGTAAAGAGATACTCGTAGTCATAGAAGTGGGAGAAGAAGGGGAAAGCGAACTAGTAAGAGTAGTAACGGATTACACGGCAGGATCAAAACTACAGAAGGCATTATCAAGTGAGTCACTAGTCTACATAAGACCGATAAAGGAGTACGTAAGATTATTCCATCCCGAATCGAAGATCTCATTAGAATACCTCTAGCACAGAGAAAATAGAAACAATGTCAGAGGAGTGCTCTAGCTGCTCGTGTGCAAGGAAACTCTTTAAACCCCCGGTAGCGTGTCTATGGGAATCCACGGTGCGGGGGTGCCCGAGCCTGGCCAAAGGGGTCGGGCTGAGGACCCGATGGCGTAGGCCTGCGTGGGTTCAAATCCCACCCCCCGCACCACTTGGCGCCCTCGGCGCCATCACCCACAATCTCCTTGATTATCCTCTGAACTGATATGTGGGCTATCCTCCTCCTCTTACCCCTCCCCTCGTACTCCTCCACCACCAGGTAATAGTATGTCCTGCCGTTCACGTGCACCTTCTTCACGTACACGTACAAGTTGCAGTCGCCCGTTTGAGAACTAGGCGGCGCCTCTCCTGGTGACCTGCTAATCATTGTATAGCACCCGTCTTACCTACACGACTTCAACAAGAACCATATGACTCGCCTTCAAAAGCGGGTTTGAAGGCTAGACGCAGCGGGGCCCGTTCACGACTATGTCCCAGCAGCGCCTGCGTGGCCTCCTGAAGCTGCTGATGCCTATCTGGCCGAGCCAGTTCACGAGAATCCAGTGTCTAGTGGGCTCCCTGGTGTAGAGGTGGTAGTAGTCCCATAGGACTTGCACGGGGTAGGCCTCCCTAAGCGTCTCTATCTCCTCCGTGCTGGTGAGGCTCGTCAGGATCTTGGTGGCCGCTAGCCTGAGGAACGGGAGGGCAGCCTTGCTGTAGTGCACTATGGTTACTATGACCCACCTCTTGACCCGCCTATTCCTGTGGCGGATCTTGGCCACGCCGTGGAGCAGCTCCCTAGTCGGCTTGTCGAGGTGGGTTGTGGCGAAACTCAGATCATCGAGTACTACGAAGGCAGCATAGGATTCCAGGGCCTCCACGGCCTCAAAGAAATCGTCTATCTTGTCCCTGTCGTATTGGAAGTAGAGGCTAGTGGCCTGGTACCTCCTAGTCCGCCCCATCTTGTAGAGCGAGTATAGGTAGCGCGCTAGTGTGGTCTTCCCCGTACCCATTATCCCAGTTATGTTAACCGTGTGCAGAGGCTTGAGCCACACACGCTTGAACTCGGTATCCGCTACAAGGCTAACGGTACTCAACGCGTATCCGCCCCATATATCATAATGCTACTCCTTCTTGCGACGGCCTCCAAGGGGTAGTATGCGGGTTCTGCTGCCTTGCTCCTCGACGTAGTTGACCTGCATGCCCAGCTTGGTTATCACGTCAACGTTGGCTTGGGCCACTGTTCTCCAGCGGGCCGCCTCTATCTCGCTGAGCTTCAGCCAGTTCTCTACCAGGGCCTCCAGGCCTTTGAGGCCTAGGCCGTAGCGCTGCCTGATTATCTCGTTGACTGCTATTATGCTGGCTAGCTCCGCTGCACTGTAGATTTGACCCTTACCTCTCAGGTAGGAGAGGAGCTGGTCTATCACATAGCCGTAGTCCCCAGTAGGGCCCGTCAAGGTCTCACCCCGCTGGGGGAGGAGGAAGCTCGATGCTACCCCCTCCTAGGCCCGTTAGCTGCGCTACGGCCAACCCGAGCCCCAGACCCCCCAGTATCCCTACGCCTATCAGGAAGAGCCACTGCCACCACACAGGCGGCCTCTCATTAGCCCGCTTTATCGCCTCCACGAGTGTAGCGTTGAGCACGTCTTCCACGTCATCCTTAACCTTCTCTATGAATTGCTTCCTGCATTGGGGGCTCTCGAGGCATCGGCTAGCGAGCTCCTCGGGCTTCATCCTGCAGTCCTTAGCCATCCTCCTCGACCCCCGTAGCCCAGGCCCAGATTATGAGGAGGAGGGTGTCCTGTATGGTGGTGCCCCAGCGCTTCGACAGGCCCTCCACGTACCTGTACAGGCCTGGGGGCAGCCTCAGGGTTACCTGCACGTACGAGTCAGACTTCCGCTCCCCCTGAATCCGCACCCCCATAGCCTGGATTCACCAAGTTTAACAGTTTGTATCAAGGGGTTTGTATCTTGGTGCGGGGTGGTAGGTTGGCCTTCGTGGTGAGGAGGCGCAGGAGGAGGAACGTTGTAACGCTAGGCGAGATGTTCAGGGGCTGGGCGAGGGGCTTCACCTATATCTTCCTGGCGGTGGCGCTAGTCACGATAGTCGCTAGCGTGGGCGACCAGCTGGTCGGCCTAGCGACTATAACCACCCCCATCCAGACTGGAACCGACCCGACCACAGGCGCCCCGCAGTACCTCACAATCGACCTCGGCTGGATATTCAACGTGGTCGCAGTCATAGCGAGCATACTCGGCTTCCTCTACGGGATAAGACTAGTTCTGAGGGTCAGGCTCTAGCCCTGATACAAACCGTAAACCCGCCCATCCCCCTTTTTGTATCAAGAGGGGTGAAGCGGGTTGGCGGAGCAGAGCGACTACCTGCACCGCCTCGCTAGGGGTATAATTAAGATTGTGCTCGCGCCCGTGGTGTTCGCCCTCCTGAGCGGCATAAATATCACGGCGACTGGCACGATTGGCGGGACCCAGGTAGACCTCGGAGTCGTGATAGACATAGTAAAGGTCTTCGGGCCACTATTCCTCCTGCTCTCTGGCCTACGCGATATCGGGGTGAGGCTCTGAGATGACCCGCAGGACATTCAAGGCCAAGCTGTCAGCGATAGCGCTAGTCATAGTCCTGTTCGTCGCATACTACCTGTTCCTCTTCGACATCTTCGTAATCGTTAAGGACAATATCGTGAACTACTTAGCGAGCGCTGGGCTGACTAGCGTCACGATTCCAGTTAAGAAGTGGGACGCCCAGGCTGGGGCCTGGGTGGACACACCTTACAGCTTTGACTTGAGCGGGCTCTTGGATCTGACCCTGACAATAGCCATAGTGCTGGGCCCGTTCCTGGCAGCGTTCAAGCTTCTATTGGATTAGGGGGTTCGACGGATGCCTGAGTCCCAGGCTGCCCCGAGGCAGCCGAGGGGTTCGACTAGGGTCGAGGGGGCTAGGCGGCTGGGGCTAGCCCTGCTGCTAGGCATAATGCTATCTCTGGCCTGGGCCCCCTACGCTGAGAAGATCCTGCTAGAGGCTATGCCTGAGGCCTACCTTGCAAACTCGGGCTACGCAGACCTCTTCACACCAGAGCAGCTGGACTTCATAGCAAAGGTGTGGAACAGCGACAAGCTATACATCGTGTACGACAAGTATGGGCGGGCGTGGGTGGTGGGGCAGGGGAGGCTCCCAGAGCCCCTGGCCCTGTCGACAGTGGCCAACGCAGCTACTAACAAGCTCTGGACTATCAAGTGGACTACCATATCGACCAACAACTACCAGGCATCAACATCGGTGTCTACATGGCCAGAAAACCCCACTGTTAGTGTGTGGAGTAGGCTTGACTATGCTTCTGGCTTCGCGGACGACCCAGATCCCAGCGACGGGGACGTGTGGGGCGTGGACCCCTGGAGGTGGCCCGCCTACGTAATATTCAAGTCGTTTAACCAGTACAGGTACAGCGCCATCTTCATAATCCAGTACGGGAAGATAGTGGCTTGGGGTAACGGGGTCAGGGTCGAACAGCTAACTATAGAGGCTAGGATCTACGTTGCTTGGCAGTACCCAAGCAATTACCACCCCGACAGGTTCAGGTGGGAGATGTGCCCAGAGTTCGGTCTACCCTTAAACAATGTGGGGCAGGCCAGAGTGGAGGAGGCGACTTGGGGCCCCCCATACTACCTCGGTAAGATCAGGAGCGAGGTAGACCCAGACTACGTTGAGCCCCTCATTGACGTGAGGGTCGGGGTGGGCGCGAGCGGCTGCATAGAGCTGTTCGTTGACATGCAGTACCAGAGCGTCACGAAGCCAGACGGCCGCACAGTAACTTATAACTCATCCTGGCACATGAACAACGCGCCAGAGCTGTACCTGAAAGTCGTGTTCACGGTTAGCGGCGTCGAGTGGGGTGTGCCTGGGAGCGGGCAGCTAGAGTACAGCTACGAGGAGGGCAGCGGAGGCGGCGGCTCTAGCGGCGGCGGGGGCGGGCAGCCCCCAGAGGCTCCAGGCCCAGACCAGCCCCAGGAGCAGCAGCAGTGCGTTGTGCGGGAAGTAAACGCCGTAGCCCCGCTCATTGGTGTAGCGGGCATGGTTGGCGGGGTTGAGGGTACTCCAGTTGACTGGGTGGTGTTTAAGAACCTTGCGGCTCCATGGCCTAACGGCACGGATCTCAGGCTCTACGAGCGCGTGGACTGGGGCTACGCTTGGATGGGCGTGCAGCCCCAGAGCTGCGATATCAGGGGTGAGCGCGGGGCCGATCTCAGCATTAACGAGTATTCGTTTAGCATTAACTATGGTCTGGGGCCTGGGTTCTGGCACGCCGAGACTCTCCCAGTCATACCCGACGACCCCCAGACTGTTCCATCAAAGAACTATTATTTCGCATGGTATGTGGCCCTTGAGTGGGTGAAAGAGCAGGACCTAAACAATGACGGCAGGGTGGACCCATGGGAGGTAATCAGATATAGGTCTGTTTACGTGTATTACCTGGGGCCGTTCCCAGTCATGAACACCCCTGAGGCCAGAGGGAACATAGTCGTCTCCATGATAGCCAACGCCTTCAAGGGGGCCCTGAGCAGCTTCTTCTACTTCCTCAAATCATTGATACCCGACGAGATAGAGAGACCCCTCGCTTATGTCCTCGGCTTCCTAGTAGACATGCTGAAGATAGTGGTTGACATGGTGAGGGCTCTCTACGCCGTCCCAGCGGTCATAGACATGCTGAAGCTAGCCGTGCAGCTCCTCCCCCTCTTCCTACTCCTGGCCTTCGCATACGACCCGCTGAAGGGGCTCGAACTCATCCGCAAAATCATAAGCCTAATCTCAGCGATCATACAGGCCATCAGGGCGGCGCTCCCCCTACCCTAGCCCGTGGCATAGACTACGTAGGTGTGGGCCGTCTCGCCCACCTCTATTTTGACGGTCCAGGCCGTGCCTGGCTGGGCCTCGAAGGGGAGGGGTATGCTAGTCAGGCCCTCCCCCAGCTCCCTGGGGTCCCCCTCGAAGACCACTGTATCGCCCACGACCACCTTCAGGGCCGCGGGGCACGCCCCGTAGCTAAGCTCCAGGTAGAGCCTTCCACCCTCTATGTAGAGGGGCCTGGCCGAGACCCAGGGCTCGCAGGTCTGGGTGTCAGCTGCTGCCTGGGCCCCAGGCGCTGGCGTCTCGAGCTGCGGGCTAGACTCGGCGGCCTCGGGGGCCACCGACGGGGGTGGCTGCTGCTCGAGGAGTAGGTAGGCCGCTCCGCCAAGAACCAGGAGGAGGGCCGCCGCGGCCAGCGCGGCCTGCACCCGCAACCCCCGCACCCAAGAGACAGAGACATAGAGAGACAGAGAGGAATAGATTCGCCCAGGGGCCCCCGCCTCCCCCTCCTAGTTTCTCGAGGCAGGCGGAGCGCGGGGGCGAGCGGGGATGGGGTGCGCTAAAGAGAAGATCCTAGGGTTACTAGTTAGTCTTGAAAGAGAGATAAGCAAGGTTGACAAACGGGCGGCGGGTGTAGTAAGGCTTTACAGGGAAAGGATAGAGGAACTGCTTGCGGGGGAGGTTGAGGCCGAACTGTGGCGCTGACTAACCCCGTATTTCTTTTTCTTTTTCTTTTAGCTTAGCCCAGCACTCCAGCAGGGCCCCGCACAGAGCCTCCCCTCTCTCGGTAAGGCGTGGCGCCTTACCCCGCTCATACTCGACTAACCCGTCTACAACGCCCTCCTTCGCGTACAGGACGTAGCTACCCCCTACTACTTCCTTGAGTATATTAACTATTGAGTTTGCATCACGGTACTTGCATAGCAGTACTAGGAACTTCGCGTAGGGTTTGAGCAACTTGTTCTCCTTGAGCAGTATGAGTTCCTCCAAGTCCTCGGGCCCCAACTCGCGTACCCATGCCAAGGTTCTCTCCTCGGGGCTCTAACCTGAACCCCAAAACAAAAACAGAGAGAGAAAAAGATATAAGGCCCTGAGGTCTAAGTTAGACCTCGGACTCGGGGTCGGGAGTATGGGCTGGGTCACCCAGAAGAGGGCCCGTGTGGCCCAGGCGGTCAGGATCCTCAGAGAGAGAAAGAGAGAGAAACTCGCTAGGGTTGCGGCAGAGCTAGGCTACAGCTACCACTACTTCCGCTACTCGGTGCTGCCAGAGCTGCTTGCTAAGGTGAGTTGCTTCGACTACGACAGGTTAAACGACGAGCTGGTCTGGGTCTGTGATGACGGCGAGGGCGTGGAGGCTGGGGCCAGGGGGTGACTGGGCGTGGCTGCGGGAGCCCTGGAGGGCCTGGAGAGGCTCAGCGTGCGGGACCTCCTGGTTTTGAAGAGGATAGCGTCTAGGGGCAGGGCTAGGGCTGGCGAGCTGGCTGGCATAGCGAGCACTGGCGCCCTCTACGCTAGCCTGAACAGGCTCATGGCGATGGGCCTGGTGCGCAAGACTAGCCGCGGCGAGTTCGAGGCGACCAGCGAGGGCGTCAGGGCGCTCAGGGCAGTCAAGCAGCTGCTAGCCGACGGCGAGGGCGTGGAGGCTGGGGCCAGGGGGTGACTGGGCGTGGTGTGGGTTAGTGCGAGGGCTGTGGCGGAGGCGGCTGTCAGGGCTAGGAGCCTCGCTTCCAGGCTCTACGGCTACGCAGTTGAGATAGACAGGGAGGCGTATCACCCGCTCGACCCGTGGCTGGCTGCGAGGAGCGTCGCGAGGCCCAAGCTCTTCGAGGCAGTGGTCAAGCTCCGCGAGGCGGCCAAGGCGCTAGAGGAGCTAGCAGAGGCCCTCGAGAAGGAGCTGCCCAGGCTAGTAGAGAGGGAGCTGGCGGAGCAGAGGGCGAGGGAGCTGCTGGAGGAGGCGAGGAGGCAGCTAGCAGGCGACGGCGGGGCGGAGCAGAGCCTCAAGGCAGAGGCCGAGGCGCTGCGCAGGGAGGGCCGCGTCGAGCTAGAGGTGTAGGGGTAATGGGGCTGCCTAGGCTAGCCCCTAGCCTCCTCCAGGCCGCCGTCTTCATAAAGCTCTACCTTGAGGAGCGGGGCTACCCAGAGAAGCGGTGCTTCACCTACAGGGGCCTGAGGGCCTGGTGGGACGCTAACGGGAAGTGGAGGGGTAGCGAGTGGCACACGGTAGAGAGGGCCGTGAGGAAGCTGGCGGAGATGGGGTATCTAAGGCGAGTTAGGAGAGGGAGGACGGTCATATTCTGTGTTGAGCCGCTGCTTGAGAGCGTGTTCGAGGCCCTGGAGAGGGTGAGAGCTTGAGGCGGCTGCTCAGGCAGCTCCTAGAGTTCCACGAGAGGAAAAGGCACTGGACCACCAGGGAGGAGCTGGCTAGTGAACCCGCTGCGCACCCAGCAGCTGCAGGCCCTATGGAGCCTGCGGTAAAACCATTACTAAACTCACGGCAGCCACCCCCTGAGCCACTCAGCGTACTCTTTATAGTACTGGTCTGCTAGGGCCGTGAGCTTGAGGTAGTGCTTGCTGAGCACCTCCTGCGGCACCCTCCCCTGGATGTAGTTCACCACCTCCTCTGGTATGCCGAGTTCTAGCATCTTGGTGGCGACGTACTTGCGGATATACTTGAAGCCTATGAGGCCTAGGGCCTCGCGGGCCTCCTCAAGCCTTCTAAGGTCTACTGGCCTCTCCTCTGGCCTCTCGAGGAAGTACGCCCAGAACACTCTCTTGCTGCCCCTGTGCCAGTTGAGTTCTGCCCTGCAGAAGGCCTCGGTGCACACCCAGCGGAGCCTCGAGGCCTCCCCCACTACTCTCGCGAGCTCGGAGGCCCTGAGCCCGCTTTCGAGGAGCAGCCTGTACCACCAGCCCAGGCTGCTATCGAGGGCCGCCCTGACCTCCGACTCCCCAGGGACGTAGACGTCTGGCCTGCTCCTCCTGCTCTTAACCCGCTTGAACTCCTCGCAGGCCCTAGAGAGGCCCCTCTCCTCGCAGAGCCACCTAGAGAACCGCTTGTAGGCGGTCACGTGCCACCTCGAGGCCTCGACGGGCCTCTCGCCTCGATCTATCTCCTCCAGCTTCCTCAGGTACTGTCGGCAGGTCTCCTCGCTGCTGCGCCCCCTACACCACTCGAGGAACTCAGAGAGCAGCCTTTGAGAAAGGGCTATGCCCAGCCTCTGCTTCAAAACCGAGGGAGCAGGCTGATTAACTTGAGTAGCTTGGGGTTGAGGGCCTGGCGCAGAGGGGTCGGGCTGAGGACCCGATGGCGTAGGCCTGCGTGGGTTCAAATCCCACCCCCCGCACCACATGAAAATCAAAACTAATATCCTGGATATACTATACCTAGCCTAGATATATCTGTGGTTGATGAAACCGGGTTTATTGCCTGTGAAGCGTTTATCTAAGTAGGTTTTCCTGGGCTCGACTAGCTACTCTTAAATAAAAGGAACGATGTAGTTAGTAGTAAAACTTTATGTTTAGTGTATTTACCTATCTTTACTGTTACATAGTGATCTTTGTAATCTTTATAGCTATGTAAGAGATTTTGGTATATTTCTTATTGTTGATATTAAAATTATGTTCATTGTTATTATTACTAGTGTTTTGATTATTTCATTACATGTGTCTGTTGATGTGCATAATGTTGTGGCTGTATATAGTGTTAGTGATGCGGCAGCTGCTAACAGTAAGATATCTGTTAATCCTCGTCTCTTACTCATTTTACCCCCACTTTACATTTACAGTTATAATATCGGTTGGAGAGTTATAAATTGTAGATTAATGAGGTGTGGGGACTAATTGTCGTTAGCAGGGTAGCGTGGAGATGTGGCTGAGTGTTTAAGCCTTCGGATGGCCTCCCAGGGGGTAGCCGGGTTAGCCTCTGAGGGGGAGTGGTGCCGGCTTGGGGGTCATTGACTTTCTAGCTAGTATTGGAGAAAAAATGCCCGCCGTGTCGAAGCCAGAGAGAAGACCCAGCTTATACCGGCGCTTAGCATGGACTGGCATAATACTAGTTATATACTTTATAATGGCTAATATTCCCCTCTACGGGATACCTCCGCAGGACGTGCAGACGCAGTTCAACCTCCAAAGGATTATATTCGCTAGCGCCGCGGGCACGCTTATGGAGCTCGGTATAGGCCCGATTGTCACGGCGGGACTAATACTTCAGGTTCTAGTGGGTGCCAAGATAATTAATATGGATTTAACAAACCCTGACGACAGGCGGAAATTCACTGCTGCCCAGAAGGTTCTAGCGATATTCTTTGCCTTCTTCGAGGCTACAGCATTTGTCGTGGGGGGCAGGTACTGGGCGGGTAGCGGCATTGATCCTACATGGTGGGAGAGGCTTCTAGTGATACTCCAACTGGGCCTCGCGGCTACACTAGTGATATACTTCGACGAGGTCATGCAGAAAGGGTGGGGTATAGGTAGCGCGGTCAGCCTCTTCATTCTAGCTGGGGTAGCCCAGGCCGTAGTCTGGAGCATGTTCGGCTTCATACCCGGGATAGCAGTAGACTTCGGGCTTATACCAGCGCTGCTCACTAATCCGAGTCTGACGCTCCTAGCAAGGCCCAACGGGTTCCCCGACGTGACGGGCTTCTTCGCAACAATATTCATAATAGCGTTGCTAGTGTACCTGCAGGCAATGAGAGTAGAGATACCCGTCACTAGCCAGAGGATAAGGGGTATAAGGAGCAGGGTCCCCCTACAGTTCATCTATGTAACCAACATACCCATACTGCTGGTAGGCATTCTAGTCAGCGACCTCCAGCTAGTACAGGGTATCCTGGGAGACTTCCTGGGCACCGACCATAGGGCCTATCAGCTATACAGCAGCATAGTCTACTATCTCTCACCTCCAAGGGGCATAGTTCAGACGGTAGAGGATCCGCTCCGCACCCTGACCTTCATAGTGTCATGGACTATATTATCAATAATATTCGGATGGATGTGGGTCGAGATAGCAGGCCTAAACCCGAGAGACCAGGCTGAGAGGCTAGTAAAAGGAGGACTAGAAGTCCCGGGTATGAGGAGGAACCCGAGGATCATAGAGAGCATACTAGCCCGCTACATCTATCCACTCACAATACTGAGCAGCCTAATAGTTGCCGCGATAACGGTTGTGGCGGATATATTCGGGGCCTATGGGACAGGCACAGGCATACTACTAGCAGTGGGCATTATAAACCAGTACTACGCGCTTATCACGAGGGAAAGAGCCCTAGAGACATACCCGCTGCTACGCAGGATACTCGGCGAGGAGGTGTAGCGGTGCAATGGACCGCAACCCCTTCAAGGTAGTAATAGTCACTGGAGTTCCCGGCGTGGGCAAGACCACGGTTCTAAGCCACCTGGAAAAACGAGCAGAGGAAGAAGGCCTCAAGGTCAAGATATTGAATTTCGGCTCTTACATGCTAGAATTCGCTGTAAAGGAGGGGCTAGTCTCTAACAGGGACGAAATAAGAAGGCTCCCCCTCAGGAAAATGCTCGAGCTTCAAGCGCTGGCTGCTAGAAGTATAGCAGAGGACGCTTCAAAGGAGCTAGGCGAGGACGACTACCTAATCATAGATACTCATGCTCTTGTGAAGACGGCAGCTGGATACCTACCCGGCCTGCCTAGAAACGTGCTAGATCATCTAAAACCCGACATGATAGTAGTCGTTGAGGCGCCACCAGAAGACATAGTCAGGAGGCAAGAAAGAGACAAGACCAGGTTCAGAGCCGACCTAGGTGGCGTCGAAGGAGTAAAGAGGCTAATGGAGAACGCTAGGGCAGCCAGCTTCGCCAGCGCGGTACAATACGCTAGCACTGTTGCAATAGTGGAGAACAAGGAGGGTAAACCAGAGGAGACGGCCAGCAAGATACTAGAGCACATGAAGAAGCTCTAACCCGGCAAGAGGGGATACTCGCCTTCCTAGTCTTTCCCATCCACGACTACTAGAAGATAGGCGGACAGGGGTTGCATAGGAAATGCCGCATCCTGCTCCCCTGGCGGCACTCCTCCTAGGAGTTGCCAGTGTCTACATAGCAGCCAGGATATACCAGAGGTTCTACCCATACCGGGCTATACAATGGGCCCTTGAAACCGTCAGCCGCTACAGGGAGCTAGAAGAGGAGGCTAGGAACGGGTCTAAAAGGGCGGCCAAGAAACTAAAGCTCCTAGAACCCGAATACAATAAGGCCCGCAGTGTGCTCTTCAGGAGCTTCCTCTTCAAGTTCGGCCTCCTCATGCTAATCTACACGCTCGCAGGTGCCCTTGTCCTAGCAGTAGTTCCGTACGCAGTAGTGCCCTTCCATCTGCCGCCGTTGACCGTAGTAGTGGAGGGATCACCTGTAATGCCGGGCTACTACCTCCATTTCCTCAGCTTCCTCTACGGTGCACTACTCTTCCGCGAGATGTTTACATAGACGGCTGCACCATTTTTAGCCCTAGAAGGACAGAGCGGGTTAATCGCGAGTAGTGAAGGGGTATGGGCGCGCCCGTGAGATAAGGGGTGGTGTAAGCTATGGTAAGGCCTATGTATAGGACTAGAAGCTGGAGGAGTGTTATCAGGAGGACTCCCGGAGGCAGAGTAGTTATTCACTTCGAAAAGAGAAAGCCGGGACCCGCTCGCTGCGCCAGGTGCGGGCGACCCCTTGGAGGCGTTCCGAGGGAGAGGCCTAGCGGGCTCAGGAAGTTGAGTAAGACTGCTAAGCGGCCTGATAGGCCCTATGGCGGGGTGCTTTGCTCGACTTGCCTGGCGGAGCTGATATTCGAGCAAATCGTAGAGGGCCAGTAGTTATAGTGAGCGGGCCTCCGGGCAGCGGCAAGAGCACTTATGCCAGGCGCCTAGCAAAGGATCTTGGACTCCGGCTCTTCAGCACCGGAGCTATATTTCGTCGAATAGCCTCGGATCTTGGTGTTAGCCTCGTAGAACTGAGCAGGTTAGCCGAGGAGGATCCAAGCATAGATCTAAGGATTGACCGCGCGACCCTAGATGAAGCTAGTAAAGGTGGCGTGGTTATAGACAGCCACTTAGCAGCATGGATCGCCTGGACACATGCAGACTACCTGGTATACGTGAAGGCGCCCCTCTGGATCAGAGCTGAGAGGATAGCCGCCAGAGACGGGGTATCACTAGAGGATGCACTCTACGAGGCAGCAGAGAGAGAGGCAAGCCAGTGGGAGAGATTCTCAAGACTATACGGAGTAGATATAAGGGATACCAGTATCTTCCACGTAGTTGTAGACACCAGCGTGTACTCGGTAGAAGAAACATACAGGATAATACTTGAAGGGGCGATGAGAAGGGTTCAGGAGCGGATGCAAGACTAATAACCCCCACGAGCCGACCCATGCGCCGCTGGGGGTGCACTGAGGGATGGCCAAGGTAATAGAGGTCGGCAGGATCTGTGTAAAAGTCAGGGGTAGAGAAGCTGGCAGGAAATGCGTGATAGTTGATATAATAGATGACGACTTCGTCCTAATAACTGGGCCTAAGAGTCTATCAGGCGTCAGAAGAAGAAGGGCTAACATAGACCATATAGAGGTACTAGATAAGAAGGTAGAGATAAGCAAGGGAGCAAGCGACGAGGAAGTACTAAAGGCAATAAAGGATGCAGGACTAGAAGGCTTCATGAGAGAACAAGTCAAGATACCCCCGCTATCGCCCTTCACACTAGTAAAGTGAACCTAAAACATGGCTACAACAAGTAATAAGTCAAAGATAGAGCAGAATCTCCCATTATTTAATATTAATCTTTGAGACGCATATCTTAGACTTTCTCCTATCCTAGATCCCCTGACTCCTAGTGTCTCCCTTCTAACACAACTAGAAGAGGGAAAATGCTTGATTCGGCGGGCTTTGGATACTAGGCCCATGATACTATGCTCTTTGCAGGGCATTCTAGGCTTGATCGCGGTCTTCTAGTTTAATTTAACCCGCCTCTGCTGCTGGGGTAATGAGGGGGTGGCGTTGCACCTTGGATGCAGAGTATGATGCTACAAGTGAGGGCAAGAAGTTCATAGAGGCAGTCAAAGGTATATGCGGCAATGATGCCAGGATACACTATAAGTACGAGGAGCCCACGGATCCAAGCTACGGCTGGATTCCCTGGAGAAGGCCTTTAGACGTTTATATTAGGTATGGAGTAATTAGCCTTGACAAGCCTCCGGGGCCCACGAGCCACGAGGTAGTAGCTTGGATAAAGAGGATGATGAACCTCTCCAGGGCGGGGCACGGGGGTACCCTAGAGCGCCTTCCCGCTTGAATCCTTGGGGGGGCGCGGGGACACCCTAAGGTCACTGGTGTGCTGCCCGTTGCCCTGGAGAGGATGACTAGAATAATAGGGACGGTGATGCATTCAAGCAAGGAGTATATGTGCGTTATGCAGCTACACCGGCCGGTCGACGAGGACAGGCTTAGAGAGGCTCTCGAGATGTTCGTGGGTGAGATATACCAGAGGCCTCCGCTAAGAAGCAGTGTGAAGAGGCAGTTGAGAACCAGGAAGATCTACGATATAGAGTTGATAGAGTATGATGGCAGATATGCTCTGCTTAGAGTGGACTGCGAGGCCGGAACATACATGCGAAAGCTGTGCTGGGACGTAGGCTTGGTGCTGGGCGTCGGAGCCCATATGAGGGAGCTGAGAAGAATAAGGACAGGCCCATTCCACGAGGACAAGGTGTTAACAAGGATGCACGACCTAGCAATGGCCTTGATAAGGCTGAGGGAAGAGGGCAAGGACGATCTAATTAGGAAACACGTCCTTCCCGGGGAATTCAGTATATGTCATATACCTAAGGTGGTGCTGAGAGATACTGCAGTCGAGAGCGTGATACACGGGGCCCAGCTGGCGGCTCCAGGCGTTGCAGCAGTAGAGGAGGGCTTTAATCGTGGCGACCTTGTAGCTCTGCTCACTCTCAAGGGAGAACTAGTAGGTTTAGGAAAGGCTGAAATGTCGTGGAATGAAGTGTTAGAGGCTGAGAGAGGGATAGCTGTTAAACCCCAGAGGATAGTGATGGAGCCCGGCATCTACCCCAAAGCGTGGAAGACCAAGACTAGGAAGATGGAGAAGGGGAGAGCCTAGCCTCCACCTCCACCTGGAGCGCCTTGAACACGCGAAGCGGCGAGCGAGCAAGGGAATTCACGATGTCATCTGCATCAGTGTTTATGCCTTCAGCGTAAACCAAGGCCTCTACTAGTGCTGCATCCCCAAGGGCCCTTGCGCCTCTGAGAATCTCGGAGACGCCTTCAGGAGAGCCCCAGATCTCTAAAACACCACTAGCAGTTCTTCCGCTGTTTACCTCAAGCCTAACTCTCACCTCGACTATCCTAGCACCTAGTGCATTGACACCTTCGAGAAGAGCTCTTACCGCTGCAACACCCTGAATCCCCGAGCCTCGCAGTGCGAACTTAAGTGATTCCACCGTATAGCCTTTAAGTATACCGGCGAAATCGGCGGCTAGCCTCGACATAGGTGATTTAATTCTCTTTATAACAGGCGAACTAGTCTCTGCACGAGCACGGCTTTTCACACTGTCTTCATGGTGCTGCGTAGCCTTTCGCGTGTACATCTTTTCAGGTACACGGCATGCTCCTCCCTCTGGAATGCAAAAACCTCTAGCTACGGCTTCACTGCAGGAGAGAACAATTGCCTCGTCAACAAGCTCTCCCGGATCGGTGCCGCAGGGTTCCTCTGCATCAGCCAGAGCGGCTCTACCCGAGGCTATGAGGAAGCGCAGGGCCGCTCTAACACCGTGAGACGGGTCAAGAACCACGGGAAGGGAGGGATCCCTAGCAAATACCTCTATAAGCTCTTTAACGGAAGCTTCGCCCCTCGACGACAAGAGCCTCTCAGCTATTAACGGCTCTACCCTGTCATAGGCTAACTTGCCGCTCCTAACTAGTGCATCCTTAACAGCGTTCCAAAGCCCCGAATGAAGGATCCTCTCGACCCCTAGCATAGCTTCGCCGATACCGTGAGGCGCAGGGTAATACGCCCTGCTGTAAGCCAGTGCCAGTGACTCCTTAAAGCGCTCTTCAACTTGAGAAGCGAGCCTGGACGCCTCTTCAGCGTCGTCGCCGGTTAAATCCCCGCGGTTAAGTAACTCTCTTATAGCTAGAATGGATGCAGCAGCATTTAATGCCTCCTCCAGTTTGCGCTCCTCGGGTTTGAGCACCACGAGCGTGTTAACCCAAGGCTTAGCTGACTCGAAGACCTCAGACACACTGGGCCCTGAAGGGCCTAAAATGACTAGCTTCACAGGCCATCCACCCTTAGGAGGCCCCTCAGGCCACAGGAGCACCTCGATAGGAGCGTCCAGCCTGCCGACTATACGCGCTAGAGTTTCCCTCGCATGCTCGCTGGCTGTCCCCTCTTCTAGGAGCCTACGAGCCTCGCGCCTAACAAGGACTCCTATGTTCACGCGCGCCTTTACTATGTAACCTCTGCCTCCCGCTATAGCTTCTTCATGTATGTGAATAGCTTCTTCGCTGAGCTTACGAACAACTGCGAGTGCTCCGTTAAGATCTACTCCTCTAACGGGTGAAGCAGAGCCCACAGCTACCTTAATCTCGTGTAGAGCCTTGCCAGCAGCACTCCATAGGAGGAGATGAGCATATATACCAGACGCTAATGGAGGAAGGCCCTCTCGCTCCAATGCATTATCGATTCTAGCTAGTACGCTTGTATCCCTTTGAACAGCAGCCCTCAACCCTTCAAGGCCTCCTGAGCCTCGCGGTAGGATTACTTCTAGGTCGCCTGGATCCCTGGCATCTAAATCTCCGGGTAGAACATAATCTCTGCCATCTCCACGGTTGGAGGCTCTTATTACAGCTCTCCATGCTATACTCAGAGCCGATGCGGCGCCTCTATGACTCGGGCTCCCCGAGACTAAAGCGGTTAAGGCCTCTACGAGGAGAGGGTGTAGCGGGTAGCTCTTCTCTAGCTCTTCAACTGTTACCTCCCATTCTCGATAAGCGTCTCTATAGGATTTAACTACGGGGGCAGCAGCCGCGGGATTAATGGACTCGACTAGCCTAGCTACGAGAAGATCTCCGATCTCATCTGGTTCAACGGGAGGAGTAGCAAAATGATGCTCGCCTAGAGCTTCTACAACTCTTCCTGCAGAGGCCGACCCACTAGTCACCGAAACCAGAAGAGCGGCATGTCTAACGCTGGAGACGGCTTCCGATAGAGAGGATATGAAAGCTAAGAAGTGCTGAGCTTCCCGTCTAAGCCTAGAAGCCTCCTCGCCTCCAGCATCCTGAGCAGCGGATTCAACTCCATCGAGATACCTGTCAGCGTCATCTATAATAATTAAGGGTCTAAAGCCCCGCCTTGACGCAGCCTCAAGCAGCGACGACAACTCCCTAGCACCCGGGGGAGGCCCCCTGGGGCTGAAGGTCAGTTTGATGCCCGCCGACTCTGCAAGGCGCACTGCTATTAGACTCCACGATGAAGGCAACCCGTAATCCCTGAGTATATCGCGGTACCCGGTAGAGGAGCCGTCTAGATGAGCTACAGCCGTTTTAGTCCTTGATGCAACCCTTAGAGTAGAATGCAAGGCTTCGGGGGCAGAAGGTACAATGCCGCTCTTGGCGGCGTGAAACACAGCAGAAAGGGCGTGAGTCTTACCCCATCCTCTACCAGCTTTGACGAGGAATACCCTCTTATCCAGCCTACCCTGAAGGCCTTCATAGACGGATGAGAGGAGGCTCGTAAGACCTCTTGTAGGCGCCGTAGAGGCGAAAAAGGCGCGTGCATCACTCTCGGTGCAATCCCTGCAGTTGACAACCCTGTCTAGCAAAAGCCTGAAATCGGGAGCCGAAAAGGGAGCCTTCCAAGGACGCCATGCAGTATTCACTCCAGCCTAGCACCCCAAGTTAATCAAATATGGGTGAGCAACGCGAGGCTAAGGGGGGTACCGCAGTGTTCAAATCCACTTCTCCATTGAGACTCCCCTGCACCTGGCAATAAGGCCGGCTAGACTTCGCCTCTCTGCAGAGTCTAAGGGAGCCTCGGATAGTGTCTCCGCTAACCTACATAGAGTCTTGTCGACGCCACCTCCTCGAAGCGCTGCCGCCAGCCTACCTACAATAGTCTCCTCAGGATTCACAGAGAGAAGAGAACGAGGCGCAACGATGCTGCCATGCTCTTCTACTATGAGTGGTCTAAGCCTCGCTAATGTCTCCCCAGAAGCGAGGGCAAGCAGCTCTGCATCGCTACGAGGCAGCGGGCCGAGGAGGCGTAGCGTCAAGTAGAATCTTGAAGGCGCGTCGAGAGTGTCGCCAGTGTAGGCCTCTGCAAGCCCCACAAGGGCTCCCTCCACAGAAACCGCTAGTAGACTCTTAACAGCAACTCGAGACCCGTCGGGTCGCTTGAGAGGCCATTTACCTGTTATTATAGCTAATGCCTTGGATGCTCCGAGATCTAGCGCTCTACCCGGGTTAACTCCCTGACGGGCAGCCTCGAGGGCTGCATTTCTGCCAGCAATCCTTGCTTCCTCGACAGTGTAAGCGTTCAACACTCCAGGCCCTCCACTAGACCTCTCAGCATGAACCCATGAAGCCCGGGGGCCGTATGCTGTGAGAGCCTCGACACCAACTATTCTATAGCCCTCGGGTAGAAGACTGGTTAAACCTCTAGCTACCCCCTCGCTACCCGGCTCCTCTCCAACTACTACATTATCTGGCGCCAGGATAGTAGCTGCCTCTAAATTGCTACCATCCCAGCGAGGAGGCTCTAGGCTTGGAGGCGCCCAGTGGGCAGCAATCTCCTCGGCGAGTACTGCACGATCTACTCCATCAGGTCTAGGCAAAGCAGCTACAAGGTACTCGTATGCTGCCTCCGGGTCTAGAGGTGAAGCGTAGATAACGTGTGGAGCATGATCCACGGCGACCCATGATGCGGCTAGAACCGCTACAAAATCGATAGCCCCTAGGAGGCCTTCAGAACTCAGCGGATCTAGCTCCCAGTAGACGTCGCTGTCGGGTCTCGCCCTCTGCAGCGACAGGAAGAAGCCGTCAGGCCCGTATCTAGTCCACGGTGAGGCTGCGGCAGAGAATAGGAGAGCAGCTAGCAGCTCGGCCGGCCCTCTAGCAGTAGCTAGGGAGAAGGCCGCGGATAATGCAGCCCTAGGCGGGTAAACCTCGTGAAGTCGTTTGACTCCTCTCCGCGAGAGCCATGAAAGCCCTCCTCTAGGTGCACCCGGCAGGAAGCCCAGAGCCTCAAGCTGTGGCACCCCCCTAGAATAGCTCTGAGCACCGATCTCTACAGCCCTCTCTTCATCTATGTCGGGCTTGTGAACCGAGCCGGACCCGTCAACAACTACTACAATTTGTCTGCCAGCGAATTCAACTGTATGGAGGGGGACAAGCCTGCCACCCGGGCACCTTAAACGGCCTCCCTCAACGGTTGTAACGCCGTCCGAGCCTGGAGACATGCTAACAACAACGTCATCATTGTAGTAATCTACTGTGACGCCATAGACGCCTCCACCAGGCAACCTAATCCTGGGGCTCCTAATTATAGGGGCAACCCCGCCCTCAGGACACCTACCAAGATTCACCCATAAACGATGACCCCTTACCGGATAAAGCCTAGATAGAGCCCTCTCAGCTCTAGCCCTATAACGCCTCAGAGAAGCTATCATCTCAGCAGCAGAGTCCTCACTGCTAGCAGCGGTACCAGCGACTTTAAAGGCAAGGTACGACAGTAGGCTCCAAGTAATTATTTTACCGGGAGCGCTGCTAGGCGGCTCTAGCGGTAGTAAAGGCCATCCTACTAGCCACGAGCCCCCCCTGACAGGAGGCTCCACATCTACGGCCTCAACCCCCCTCACAACCCAGTGTCCTGCCATCGGCGCCTTCAAGCGGTGTATCCTGTTAGAATAAGTGAGGTAAAGCTGGGGATTGAAGAGGGGTCAGAGCCGTACTCCCCATATTCAATCTATGTGTATTGCGTAGAGTCGCTTGCGTAGCAGGTTTTGTATCGGTACAATAAGTAATAAAGATACTGTTATTCATTATTAAAAACTATGAGGGGAAAAGATGCCTGTGGTTCGTGGTTTATCTGTTTTATTTACGCGTTTACCGTGAATGAAACGCTGTCTACGTACATTAGCGCCCAGTCACCGCTCCACAGGGTATAGGTGTCGAGTCTTAAGCCCACTAGGAAGAGGTAACTGCCGCCAGCGATTTGGCCTATAGTGTCTGCGGGGACTGTGATTGAGGCTACTAGCCACTGGCCATAGTCCGCGGGATCTACCGCTATTATATCATACCATACAAAGCTGTTGTTAGCAGTGTCGTAGATCGCTACTACTAGGCTAAGATCCCCTCTAGCCGAGTCAAAGTAGAATGTTACTTCTATAGTTCCGGTTCCGGAGGCCGTCGACGGCACGTTTATAGTCTGGCCTATGAATGCGTAGTCCCTTACACTGCCCTGCCACGACGGCACATCACCGCTAATCTCTATTACACCGCTCGCGTTAGCAGCGTTGCTCCTGTACGCAGCGTAGTCAATGAAGTCTCCCGGATAGAAGCTCCAGCCGCTGGCATCGCTGTCGAAGCCGCCGTTCGTTACTAGCTCCACTCTCTGCATCTGCCTTAACGCTAGTTCGACTGCTTGGCTCGCGATTACTGCGCCGTAGCCTGTGAACCTATCGTATCCTGCCGGGCCGAGATCCTTAGCGGCTAGGTGTAGCACGCCTCTCACTGTGGTATTAGTCATATCATCGAAGGTGCCTGGCGGTAGTAGGGGTAGGCCGGCGGCTGCTCTAGCAGCTTGTACTAGTGCTGCTATAGCGGCTATGTGGGGTGACGCCATGCTTGTGCCGCTCATAGCCCCGTACTGGCCGCCTGGCAGGGTGCTCAGTACGTCGACGCCTGGTGCAGCAACTTCAGGGTAGTCGTTACTCCACCAGGGTACTCTCTCGCTGCTGTCTATAGCGCCTACGGCGATTACCTCTGGGTACCTTGCAGGGTAGGCTGGCTGGGTAGCGCCCTCGTTGCCTGCAGCCGCTACCACCACCACCCCAAGACTGTAGACCTGCTGGATGATGCTTTGTAGCTCCGGCGGGGCGCTAGGCCCGCCGAGACTCATATTTATGACCTCCGCCGCGTCGTCGTCAGGATCACCAACTACTATGCCGTCACCATCAGCGTCTAGTACGCCGTCAGGGCCTATCACGGCCGCCTCTATAGCAGCTATTATATCCGAGAAGCTACCGCTTCCCTGATCGTCTAGAGCCTTTATAGCATATATCTCCACAGTAGGGGCTACCCCAACTACGCCCACGCCGTTGAGCAGCGCCGCAATAGTTCCAGCTACGTGAGTCCCATGACCGTTTCCATCGGTACAGGCCGAGGATAAGGCACCACCTATCGTAGAGACACACCATGAGACGTTATCTGCTAGGTCAGGATGATTAGGGTCTACGCCGGTATCTATAACGGCGACCTCTATATCGCCAACGCCGTCACCGTTTATATCAATAAAACCTGTAACTCCCGTGGTGTTCCACACGGTGGGAGCATCTACATAACTAACACCCCAAGGCACGGTATCGCTGGCCGTAGCCTCGGAGTCGATGCTAACTCGGATTACACCAGGAGCCTGGCTTAGAGCAGCTACTGCCTCTTGTGGTATCTCAGCTGCTAGGATATTTGCAAGCTTACTGCGGTAAGTAACACTACCGCCCAGCTCCGCGATGACGCTCTCCTTGAACACTGTCGGGTCGAAAGTTACAAGTACCTTCACCATGGGGCCAGCGTAGGCTTCAGGGGCGAACGGCGTCATAGGAGCCAGTAGCAGGAGTATTAGACCCGTTAGAGCTGTAACCCTAGCTACTCCCACCGTGTCTACACCCCACTAGAAGCTCCTGAGCGAAAGGAGGGCGGCAGGCCGGGACTCATAAGGTAGAGGCAATCACGAGGCACGTATTTTACGGGTATCCGTTAAAAGAATAAGTATCGGGCTCCGGCGGGGCCCGTGAGCCGGCATTAAATACCGGTGACTGTCGTCTTGGAGCCATGGGAAGCTGCAAGGCTCCTAGCGGTAAAGGCCCTAGAGCATTCAAGGGTCGAGAGCCACGTAATAAGGGTGCTACGCGGACTGAACATATGTGGCTCAAGGGCAATAGTAGTAGCTATAGGCAAAGCAGCACCTGCAATGGCGAGTACTGCGCTCGATTGCGTAGAACCCGAGGGCGGCGTTATAGCCGTTCCGAGGGGCTATCCCTCTCATAGAGTTCAAGGCCTTGAAGTAATACTAGGGGGTCATCCTCTTCCCGACGAGGGCAGCCTGAAGGCGGGAGAAGCGCTACTTGAATGGGCAGAGCAGGCTCGGAGCAGGAAGCTCCTACTGGCCTTGATTAGCGGAGGCGGTAGCGCCGCGGCAGAGAAACCCCTAGCGGGGATAACCTTAGAGGACCTCAGGGAGGCTTATAGGCTCCTAGTTAATAGCGGGGCCTCGATAGACGAGGTCAATACTGTGAGGAAGCATCTGAGCCTAGTCAAGGGGGGCAGGCTAGCCCTCCACGCTCAGCCAGCCCGGGTCGTAGGGGTTTATGTTAGTGACGTTCCTGGCGACAGGCTAGATGTTATAGCTAGCGGCCCCACGGTGCCCGACCCAACCACGTTCACAGATGCACTTGCCGTACTAGAGAGGTGGGGTCTAACAGGGGAGATGCCAAGAAGCATCATAGAGGCTATTTATAAAGGTGTCAAAGGCTTAATCCCTGACACTCCAAAACCGGGTGTGATACCCGAGGAGAGGCTGGTAAACACCTTGGCGGCAGCCAACATAGATGTGCTACGAGGCATAGCTAGAGAAGCCAGAGAGCTAGGATACCGGAGCATGATACTCACTAGCATGCTAGACGGTGAAGCCTCCGAGGTTGCCAGATTCCTAGCGGGAATAGCGGTAGATGCACTGAACCGCGGAGTACCTATAGAGCCGCCTGCGGTCATACTAGCGGGAGGAGAGGCCACGGTAAGGGTGGCCGGTAAGGGAGGAATAGGTGGGAGAAACCTCGAGCTAGCCCTAGCAGCAGCCTTAGCCGCTTATAGGCTGGCAGGGCCGGAAGCCAGAGTGGCATTTGCAAGCGTGGACACGGACGGAATAGATGGCAACAGCCCTGCAGCTGGCGGCTACGCCTGGCCAGCCCTAATCAGTGAAGCCATAGAGAGGGGCCTAAAGCCGTGGATCTACCTAGCTAGACACGATGCATACACTATTCTTAAGGAGCTAGGAACGATTATAGAGACCGGGCCGACGGGGAGTAACTTGAATAGCGTGACAGTAGCGGTAGTAGATAGCCCTCAAAGAGGGAGCTAAAGGGCTAAGATATGAGGTTGCGTGCCATTTCATCTAGTTCCTCTAGATCCCTTCTGGCATTGGCTTCGAACTGGCTAGCCAGGGATTCTCGTCTGGCTAAGGAGCCCTTCGGAGTGTAGCCTGTTACGTAGAGGAGCCTCTCTTCCCCGGAGATCCAGACCTCGAGAGGAGGCCTCCCCTCTTCTAAGCTGCGGAGCACTCTCTTATACGCCTCTACGCTAGGGAACCAGAGGGCCTCCAGATCTCCCGTGTCGTACCTATAGCTGCCCAGGTGCACGGGCTTTAGGAAGCGCCGCGCCAGCTCACGGTAGAGGCTGGGCCACCCCACGCGGGTAGCTATAGAGAGGATCCTGTATAGCATGTGCCGTGCCAGTAGCGGGCCCTTACCCAGTACTTCCTCTAGTAGACGCTGGAAGCGGCTCCATTCGGGCTTGCTAAGCGAGGCCTTTAGAGCAGCTTCAACAGCCAGGGCAGCGGTATCCCTAGGCACGGCATCGGGAGTGTCAAGCGGTGTGTGATATATTCTGCGGACTCCATTGCACCATAGGCTGTGCAGGCTTACAGTAGCGAGGCCAGCCATAGCGAGGCTCATGCTATCGCACTCTGGACACTCCCACGGCCTGCTACCCAGTCCTATCCCGTTGAGAGACCCTAGGAGTTGCGGGGCGCCGCTAACCTTAAGGCAGCCATCGACACCAGCTACATCGAAGTTAACATAGACGGGTTCGCGCTCCGAGGCTTCGAGGAGCCTTGCATAGTATCTGCTGCCCCACGCCCAATACCAGGAAGCAGCTCCGGGGGCTCCATGCTCCTCAGCCGGGAAGACGAGAAGGCCCGCGCCTCTACCGCGATAGGAGGCCTGACTGAAAGCTGAAGCCGCCTGGATAATGCCTAGTACGTTATCGCTGAAGCCGTGGAACCAGGAATCGTGGTGTGCACCGTAGAAGACGCTGGGATCGCCGTCAACCGCCACCAAAACATAGTCTATGTTATCCTCGAGGCTAGCCTCGACAGTTACAGATACTCTGCCAGCACGAAGCGCAGAGCTAGCGTATCCCTCAGGCACCACTACCACAGGCAAAGGCATAGGAGCACCAGCATGGAAACTATACCCCCAAAAACCAGTGCCCACAATAATGCGAGGCACAGGAGACTCAAGGATGAGGGCAGAGGCCCCGTTATCAGCCGCTAAAAGCGCTGCAGCCTTCAAGTCATCAGGGCTCTCGGGAAACCTAGCAACTACTACCCTGCCTTTATAGCCGCCCCCAAGCCACGCGGAAGGCTCGCTAGGATCGCCTTCAAGCCATACGGGAGCGCCCTCGACGTGGCCGCTAAGCTGAAGCGGGAGAGCCACACTCCAGGCAGGAGAAGGATCTAGATGAGCCTTGCCACGCCACGACTCCACCGGAACCTGGACAACATCAATACTTAATTCAAGAGTAGACTCTATAAAGTCTCTAACAACCCTCCAGCAGGATCCGCCAGCTACGCAGTGACCCGAAGATCCGCCAAGCTCGCTCCAGAGACGAATAGCTAGTTCATGAACAGCGTTGCTCTCAACTACACGCAATTAACGCCACACCCCACATAGTACGGGAAAAGGAGAAAATCAGGGCGATAGTCTATGCAGCCCAACACGGATTATACATTGACATTATTAATATAATTAAACTAGTTTAAAATGGCGAGGCGTGTTTCGGCAAAAACTAGTAGCGACAATACACATTAGTTAGCCAATTAAACAGAGTTCCTTGGCTTCATCTACTTAATTAAAAACGGGTTGCAGACCCATTTTCAGAGCTAGAGAAATCTATAAGTACCCCTCATACCTATAATTCGTCTATCGGGCCTGTAAGGGCTACAATAGAGAAGAGGTGGATGAGAGATGATAGCCAGGAAGGGTATTTCGCCTGTGATTGCGACTGTGATTATCGTTGCTGTGGCTATAGCTATTAGCATTGCTGTGGCTGGCTGGCTGATGGGTCTTTGGGGTGGCTTCGGCCAGACCGAGAGCCTCAAGACCTTCCCCGACAGCTACGTTGACGTAGCAAACGGGAACCTAGTACTGCACGTGCAGAACGTGGGTGGAAGCCCAGCCCAGATCTACAAGATAGAAATCAGCGGTGTACCTGCAGACCTAACTTTAGCGACCGCTACTGGCACAGGCGTAACGGTAGACACGACCAACGGTATAATAACGCTCGATCCAGGAGGAGAGGCCACAATAACAGTGCCGCTACCTACGGGTGTTAACGCTGCAGCAGGCGTTGCCTATACTGTGACGATCTATACTGAGGCTGGTAACGTCTATACCACCACAGTCTACGGCAAGTAAAGCCGCGTACTAAACAAACTAGACGGTCAAGTCGCTATCATTTTCTTTCCTAATTTTTACTTTTAATTAATACTATTTACCGGTTTACTGTTTAGCTAAGATTTTTATACGGCTGGTTTTAACTTATCCTTATCGCAGACAGCATGACCGTAAGTCTCACACCTCTCTTCAGCGCCTCAACTAGGTCACGCCTTAGATGCCTAGCAGCCTTACTAGCTCGGATCATAACTGTGTCGCCAGCTACGAAGGTGCTACGCCTGAACACCATACGACGTTCATCGCTGAAAGTGAGATTAGCGCTGCCACGGCCTACTACAGAATCGCAGATCCCTTCAGCGCACAAAATCGCGATTATAATAGATTCCTTGCTTCTGGCATCACGCTTAAACCATTCTGGTAGGTGAGCTGCCGCAAGAGGGCTCCGTATAGCAATGATGCAGTCGCCGCGTGGAGTAAGATAGTCATCACGGGTTATCTCGAAGGTTGAACGGTGCGTGGCTAGCACGTTTTCATGACCCCACGCGTGAAATGCCACCCAACGCGAGACTGTTTCCTTAATTTCAATCTCTCTTTCGGGGGCGGCGCCTTCTCCCACTTTTACCCCGGAAATAGTAAATTAACGAAGCAAGGGAAAACTAAAACATAGCAGTTTTTCGTGAGTGGGTCAAGCGAAACCACTAACAAGCTATATATACACTATTTCTCTATAATACTTGTAGTGACGAGAGGTAGATCGCCCTTGATAATCGCACAGAGGAAGGGTATTTCGCCTGTGATTGCGACTGTGATTATCGTTGCTGTGGCTATAGCTATTAGCATTGCTGTGGCTGGCTGGCTGATGGGTCTTTGGGGTGGCTTCGGCCAGACCGAGAGCCTCAAGACCTTCCCCGACAGCTATGCAGATGCAAATACAGATACATTCTACATTATAGTGCAGAATGTCGGAGGCAGTCCAGCACAAATCTACAAGATGGAGATCGCCGGTGAGTCATTTACAACATTCGATGTAGACACTAACCTAGACGGCGCAGCTGATCTAACGGGCCAGACTACAGTAACGGTGGATCCAGGCGCCAAACTAGCAGTAATAGTTAACGCAGCCGGTACAATTGATGTGGCAAGTGGTGTTGCCTATACTGTGACGATCTATACTGAGGCTGGTAACGTCTATACCACCACAGTCTACGGCAAGTAAAAGGGCATAAAAGTAAGGCATGTTATTTTATTTTAATTCATCTAGTTAGCATCTATGAGCACTATAATAGTTTTTGCTAATATCGTCACCTAGTTCCTTCTTTATATACTTATGATATATTTAGGTAAACAATTTAAGCTAATTTGCCTTATTTTTCTCAGGATTTTTATATTAAAAGACGGAGTTTTCCTAAGTTTTTATAAGTATAAATAATTATTGAGGTTAATAATATATGTTTATTCGATACCAGCCTCCATCTGCACCAGTTGTAGATTACTGTACTGTACCTTTTCCGTATACGGTTGCTGTGTAAACGTTTCCTGCTGCCGTGTAGATTGTAACGGTGTATGCGACACCGCTAGCGAAATTAACAGGATTTCCATTGGGATCAATCACTTTGACTACCATGTATATCTCTTCGCCTGAATTTATTGTATATGGAAGGGAGTTATTAGGCGTTAATGTGGGTAGATCGTTTGGATTAATTGGTGCTGTTGGATCAGTTGGATCGACGTAGATTACCGTGCCAGATTGATCTGTAATGGCGTAACCCGCAACTTCTATCTTGTAAATTTGAGCAGGGCTGCCTCCAACATTTTGAAGATGTAGAACAATGTATCCATCTGTTCCGTCATCTGCAGCATAACTGTCCGGGAATATTTTGAGGCTCTCGGTCTGGCCGAAGCCACCCCAAAGACCCATGATCCATCCTGCTACTGCTATGCTGATTGCTATTGCAACTGCTACTATGATTACTGTGGCTATTACTGGTGATATTCCGATTCTCGATATATTCATTTCCATGTTCACCTTTTCCTCTTTTCGCGTTGTTTTATTTTAGGATTTATCGGTATTAAAGATTATCGGTTCTGTAGAAATTAAAAATAAAAAATATATGTATTTTTGGTATTTGTTAGTTGTGTGTAAACCTTGGCGCTCCGGGGGTGGAGGAGGGTGTAAGAGTCTAATCCCGGTGTGTCTTAGCGTTTGTTCTAGGTATAGGTGGCCTCGTGGGGTGCGTTTGTTGTCGTTCGTCGTGGTCGAGGACGTCTGGAAGTCTTATAAGGTCGGGAGGGTTGTTCAGCCGGCGCTACGTGGCGTCTCGCTGAGCTTCGATAGAGGAGAGTTCGCTGCTATCGTGGGACCTAGTGGTAGTGGAAAGAGCACCTTAATACACCTGATTGCAGGTCTTGACGTGCCCGATAAGGGTAGGGTAATCGTCGGCGATGTCGAGGTCAGTAGCATGGGTGAGTCTGCTAGGGCTGCCTGGCGTAGAAGGAACGTGGGTATAGTGTTTCAGTTCTTACATTTAGTTCCTGTTCTTACGGCCTTGGAGAACGTGGTTCTTCCCATGGAGCTCGCTGGGGTGCCACGAGGGGAGAGGCGGAAGCACGCCCTTGATCTCCTAGGATTCGTTGGTTTAGAGGGTAAGGCGGGTAGGCTGCCTGCAGAGTTGAGTGGCGGCGAGCAGCAGCGGGTAGCCATTGCCAGGGCGCTTGCTGCTGATCCACCGCTTCTCTTGGCTGACGAGCCCACTGCTAATCTTGATAGCGAGAATAAGTGGCGGGTAGTGTCTCTCCTGCGAGAGGCCAGCAGGAAGGGCAAGACTGTTATCTTTACGACGCACGATCTTGAGGTAGCCGAGGCTGCTGATAGGATTGTGAGGCTCAGTGATGGCAGGGTGGTCGAGGGTTGAGCGTGATTCTCCGGGGCGCTTTAAGGAGTGTGAAGCTTAGGAAGCTTGAGACTCTGTTTCTAGTAGTTATAATAGCGTTGACCGTAGCGTTCCACGGCAGCATGGTTGTACTCAGCGAGAACATGGCTTACCAAGTTTATATTCAGATGAAGGAGCACTTCGGCCACGTACTCTTAGGAGGCCTATTCGATGAGGAAGCAGACAGACTCGTTGAGGAGATCCCGGGCGTTGCAAGCGTCAGGTCTTGGAGCATATGGTTCGGCATAGTAGAGGTAGACGGTAATGGCGTTATGGTATCCCTCGTGGCCCCCGAGGAGCTTGAGAGGCTAGCTGCACTCAGGATAGAAGGCAGGCTACCCTCAGCCCCCGGCGAGGCTGTCTACTACCGCTCTCTCAGCGGCCCTCCAGGGGAGGGGCTAGGGCTAGGAATAGGCGACACCGTCGATTTGAGAGCATTCACCCCAGAGGGAAGACCGGTAACAATGAAGCTAAGGATAGTTGGCGTCGCGGAGGGATACGCCCATCTAGGCGGACTACAGTACTCCCTAGTATTGAGTAGCAATGACATGCAGGATATAGTAGGAGACAATATAATAGTACTTGGTATAACAGCTGAAGAGGATGATCCTCGCCTCATAGACAGTATTGCAGAGGAATCAGTTGATCGACTCAGGGCCGCAGGCTACCATGTCGCCTTCATATTCGTGAACAAGCCCGGAGAGAACCCGGTAATAGTGTTCCTCCAGAGCGCCATGAACCTGTTAACAACTCTAAGCCTAGCAACACTAGGAATAGCTGCAGCTATCCCCGTAGCAGTGGGCTCAGCCCAGGTGGTAAGGGAAGCTAGGATTATAGCTGCTCTGAAGGCTCAGGGTGCTCCATCACTCCATGTAGCTCTACTTTACATAGTCCCGTGGCTAGTCAGGGCGGCGATAGGGGCCTTGTTGGGAGCAGTACTAGCACCGCCGCTAGCCAGGTTCATATTGGAGCGTTTCATAATGGGGGGTAGCGACTTTGCTGAGCGCCTCTTCCAGCTAGCGCCCTTCCAGCCCTACCCCCTTGAGACTGCTAAGAGCGCGTTGGTCGCGTTCGCCGTAGTAATGCTGGCTAGTCTGGTGCCGGGCCTCATAGCTGCTAGGGTAGACCCGCTGAGGGCTCTCAGCTTCGTGGGCCTCACCGGTGCTTCAAGGATAGTCGTGCCACTCCCCAGCGCGAGGCTGTCACTCCACCTGAGGGAGCCCCTCTCAAGGCCGTGGCGGCTGGCCGGCACTGCACTTGCAGTCGCCGTTGCCTTCGCGGTAGCGATCGCAGGGGCAGGCCTCTCTGCGGGCCTAAGCGAAGTAACGGACTTCTACAGGGATACTGTAGGTACGGACGTGATAGTCTACGCTGTTAGCATGGCTCCCGGGATGGAGGTAGACGTGATAGGCGCCCTAAGAAGCGTTCTCACAGGTCAGGAGGAGTTGTACCTAATACATGCACAGAGGGACCTGGTCGGCCTCTTCGGCCTAGGAGAGTTTAGCAGGGTCACGGCATTCCTCGAGGGAGACCCATGGCTAGCTTACCCCCTCAGCGAGGGCCGCTACCCTGAAGCACCAGGTGAAGCGGTTCTCAGCGTCTCGGTAGCAGGTCTACTAGGCGTAGGGGTAGGAGATAGGGTTCACCTGAAGGGAACAGCAGGCGAGGGAGACTTCACTATAGTGGGATTAACCCTATCTAGAGACGCGAATGGATTCCTAGCTATAGTGACTCAGAGCGACTACGAAAAACTAACGGGCTCCCAGCCTGGTGGTTCAGCAGCAGTGCTTAGAGTAGACCTAAAGGAGGGGGTTGATCCGGACGAGTATGGGAGGAGAGCGGTTTCACTCCTTGAGAGAAACTGGCCTCTCGACGCAGAATACGTAACTAGGAGTGACGTAGTAGAAGGACTCGAATCATTCAGAGTCGTGGTTGAAGGCGTCCTCACCGTAGTCACGGGTATAGCAGCATTAATAGCAGGGCTTGCAGCATCGGGTGTACTAATCGCAGACATATACTCACGGAGCAAGGAGATCGCAGTACTCTACAGTCTGGGCATAAAGAAGCTAGAGTTACTCACATCGCCTGCTCTAACGGTGCTCGTAAGCGCGCTTATTTCACTAGGCCTATCAATCCCAGCTGCAATTATATTACTAGATGTACTATCAAGAAGGACAGCACTAGCACTAGGCTACGTAGAACCCAGGCTAGGCCTCCTAATAGAAGGAGTAGGACCTCAAATCATAGTGCCCCTAGCAGTAGCGTTCATAATAGGCGTAATTGCAGCATTCATCGCAATCAGGAGACTCGACATAATAGCTAGCCTAAAAGAATAAAATAGGGGAGAGACCGCCTATTCATTAATACCTAACTATTAACAATGGCGACTAGTGCTACTAGTGGGATGCCCTGCTCAGGCTTCACAAAGGACCGCTCTCTTCTATATTCCCTCTCGGCGCTCTCAGCAACATTATTAAACTGGTGGGCTATGCAATGTCTTCTTCCCTAGACAATGTGTCGCTGCTTGACGTATTCTTAGCGAAGGCCAGGATTGGATCCTACGTGAAGCGAACCCCCCTTGTTGAGAGCCGTCTACTCTCTAAGCTAATAGACGCTAGAGTGCTTCTCAAGCTTGAGAATCTCCAGGTAACAGGCAGCTTCAAGGTTAGAGGGGCCCTGAACTTCGTGTTGTCACATAGGGACGAGGTTGCGAGTCGAGGAGTTGTAACGGTTAGCACCGGTAACCATGCATTAGGAGTCGCATACGCAGCCTCAATAGTGGGCGGTGAAGCCGTTGTTGTTATGCCACGCGATGCTCCTAAGGAGAAGGAAGAAGCTGTCAAGGGCCTGGGAACACGGGTCGTCCTCTTCGGCTCGACCACGCGCGAGGCCATACTTGAAGCTGAGAGAATAGCTCGGGAGAGGGGCATGATTTTTCTTCACCCCGCCGGGTCTCCAGAGATAATAGCGGGGGCTGCGACACTCCACCTAGAGATAGCTGGCGAAGAGCCTGGTGTAACCTCTGTAGTGGTGCCTGTAGGCTCGGGTGGAGGCCTAGCCGGGGCCGTGATCGTCCACTCAGAGATCACGGGTGCCAGGGTTTATGGCGTGCAGGCTGAGGGGGCGCAGAGCTTCTACCAGTCATGGCTACGCGGCGAGACAGTATCTACGGGTCGCGCTGAGACGGTAGCCGAGGGGCTAGCTAGCACCTCAGCTCACCCACTAACTCTTGGCATAAGCTAGGAGGGGCGCGTCAGGCATGATACTAGTCAGCGACGATGAGATTATCGATGCCATGTGCCTCCTAATGAGGGCCGGGTTCGTTGCTGAGGCCAGCGCGGCTGCCTCACTAGCAGGCGCTCTCAAGCTCAAGGAAAAACTGCAGGGAGGCACCGTGGCACTAGTAATTACGGGGGGCAATGTAAGCCGGGATACCCTTCTCATGGCTATGGAGAGGGGTGTTAAGGGGTGCGTAGACTATACGTAGCAACAGCTGTTATAGACTATAATGGTGATGCGTTAGGAGATGCTGTCCTAGTAGAGGAGGGCAGAATCTCTGGCGTGGGGCCCGAGTCTCGCTTCCGCGGGGTGCCGAGAGTAAGGCTTGACGGGTACCTAACTCCAGGCGTAGTAGACGCTCACCTGCATTTAGAGGGTCTAGGCATGGCGATGTCAACTGTGGATCTAAGGGGAGCGTCTAGCCCCGAGGAGGTAGCAGCCAGGCTTGCTAGAGCCGAGGGGCCTGTAGCCCTGGGGAGAGGCTGGAACCAGGAAGAGTTCATCGAGGAAGTGCTTCTCGAGAGGAGTTACCTCGACAAGTATGTGAGCGATAGGCCGGCCGTGGCTGTAAGAGTTTGTGGCCACATGGCTGTAGCAAACACTAGAGCTCTTGAGACGACTAGACCCTGGGAAAGGCACCCAGAACTCGTAGACCGCGAGAGGGGCCTACTATACGAAGACGCAGCATACTACGTCTTAGAGAGGCTAAAGGATACCATGGATCCCGTGGAGCTAGTAGATGCGGCTCTGCGAGCCCTAAAGTCACACGGCATATACGGGGCTTCTAGTATGGCATGCACCGCTCGAGAAGTAAGGGCGCTCAAGAAGCTCGAAGACAAGGGCAGACTAGGATTCAGGGTTGCCTGCTACGCCTCCCATAGTGAATGGAGGCTTCTAGCAGGCTTTGGAGGCCTAGAGTGGCGAGTAGTCGGGGTAAAGCTGTTCGCCGACGGAAGCCTTGGGGCACGCACAGCAGCGCTAACCACGGACTACAGCGACGATCCAGGCAACAAGGGGAAGCTATTAATGGATAAGAAGTCGATAGCCGCAGAAGCGGTGGAAGCGGTAGGCCACGGCCTGAGAGTGGCAGTCCACGCTATAGGAGACGCGGCTCTGGAAGAGGTGCTCGAAGCCCACAGGCTCCTAGGAGAGCCATCATGGCTTAGGATCGAGCATGCAAGCATAGCCAGCCCAAGCCAGGTAGAGAAGCTAGGCGCCCAGAGCCTATGGGTCGCTGCGCAGCCCCGCTTCAGAGTTAGCGACTGGTGGCGTGGCAAGAGGCTAGGCAGCCGCATAGATTGGAGCTACAGATACAGGAGCATGATGCTAAGGGGAGCAAGGCTAGCACTATCCACTGACGCGCCAGTAGAACCGTTCGACCCAATCGAGACCTTAAGAGCAGCAGTAGGACTCTGCGGAAACCCGGGTCTCTGCCCGGAAAGCGAAAACCTGAGGCCCCGCGAGGCCCTCCAGGCCTACACACTCACAGCGGCCCACGCAAGCGGGGGCCCGGCTTCGGTGTTAGGCCGCATAGAAAAAGGAGCGCCAGCAGCACTAGCGCTATTCTCGGAAGACCCGACAACAATGACAGGCATAGCAAAGGCTAAAGTCAAGGGGGTCACATAATCCCCCTCAGCCTAGGACGCCATCCTCATCCCTTCAGGGAGTAACCCTTGGTCGGTTCGCAGTCCTTCATCACCGGGTCGACCCCCGAGATCGCGCAGTAAAAATAGGGATTCACTTGAAGTCACCATTAAAGTTAATCGTGTGACAGAGAGCTAATTCATCATCTTCCTCCCTCTCTAAGTAAGGGTAGCAGTGTAGCGTGGAGCGACTCTTCGGGGGGACTTAAATTTGCTAGCGGAAGTAGTTGGCGGTGTATGGCGTCTAACGGTAGGCGAACTAACAGTAAACACTTACGTTGTGGATGCCGGTAGCGGTAAGTGCATAGTGGTGGATCCTGGAGATTGCAGTACCGTGTGGAAGACGATACAGGATCTAGACTGTCGTGATGGTATAGTGCTTATAACCCATGGCCATTTCGACCATGTTGCCGGGGTTCCTTGTCTACAAGCAGCAGGCTACCCTATTGGAGGCCATCCTGAGGCAGCTTCTTGGGCTGTTAGATTCGCCTCCTGGGCTAGAAGCATGGGCATCGATGCCAAGGTAGAAGAGTTCAATGTTAGCTTACCCTTGAGTGACGGTTCTATTGTGGAGGTGGGTAGAGCTTCCCTAGAAGCAATGTATACTCCTGGTCATAGTCCCGATCACTTGATTTACATAGATAGGGGTAGGGGTATCATATTCACGGGAGACCTAGTCTTCAAAGGCGGTGTTGGGAGGAGCGACATACCCGGCGGTTCTCCCACTATGCTGGCATGGAGCATTGAGAGGCTCCTAAGAGAAGCTCCCACAGGCAGCTTACTGCTACCAGGTCATGGGCCCGAGACGACGCTAGACAAAGAGGCTGGAAACCTTAGAAGCACTATCAGCTTACTCTCCCGCGGCACTCACGAATTGTGAGTCTCCCCTATTAACGGGGTTACACCTCCTTTCATACTTGGAGATCAGCGGGAGGGGATGAGTAAGATGCCCTCAAGTAATACCTTAATAGGTGTTGCCGCCTTCGTGGTGGCAGCACTCGTCGCGATAGGAGCGGTATACGCCCTCGCAGGCGCAGGCCACGGAGGCGAGGAGCCACTAGCGTCTCCAGGAGCTCCAGCGGCTCAGGGGCCCCAGGGCATGGGCCGCGGCATGGGTAGCGGAATGGGAGTAGGCCCCTTCCAGGGAGGCCCCGGCTTTGGCATGGGAGGAGGCCCAGGAGGCTGCTGGATGGAGGACGGTATGATCGAAGAGATTGATATCGTTGAGATTAACGGCATTGTAGCGGGCTTCGACGCCCAGGGCATGGAGCTACTAGTAGAGACTAGCGAGGGCGAGACTATAGCGGTGAAAGTGATAGGAGTCTACGTTGACTCAGAGACAGGAGCACTAGTCTTCGGCCCATGGATAGCCGCTAGCCTAGAGGAGGGCACGGAGGTAACGGTGCTAGCAGCCGAGATGCCGATGGACGATATGACGGGCCACGGTGAAGGCGAAGGAATGGATGGCATGGGCTACGGGTATATGAGCCGCGGAGGCCACGAGGATGAAATGAGTGGTATGGAGACAGTAATGCTAGGATTAATAGTTGACGGCAAGGAGTACAAGCACCCAATGCTAGTGATGAGCAGCCTAATGGAAGACACCGTAATGGGTGAAGACCATGAACCGCAAGGCAGCGATGACATGGGAAGCCCGCAGCCCGGAGAAGATCATAGGGGCGACGAGAGACGCCGCGGCCGCAGCCACGGCTAAACGCATTCATTAATTAAATCCCTCATTTTATTTCAATATTATTTTACTGTTACAGAGTCGCCTTTGCAGATATGAAGGATAGCAGTATGCAAACAGGGAAAAGGAAGGGGAAAGAGTAGAGTAGGTGGGTGGCCTCTGTGGGTGTAGAAGGGGGAGTCGAGGTACTATGATGCAAAGACTTTCCATTATATCGCTTATTGTTCTAGGAATAGCACTGTCGATAACAATGGCGGCTTACGCCGTCTACCCAGAAGAGGAGCCGCCAGCATACGATGTAGCAGCCCCTCTGACAGGGGAGCAGATAGATACTCCTCTAAGGGGCCTGGCGAAGGCAGTGTCGCGGAGCACTTACGAGCTGGGCTACATTAAGGTAGAGGGTGAGCCACGGCTTGTAGCCAGTCATATGCACATGAGTATTGTCGAGGTTTCAGGTTACGTGTTGATGCCAGCTCCCGGTGTGTGGATCGTAGAAGGCGGAGAACAGCAGCTTCATCCCATGCAAGTAATGCAGCTACTATCAAAGGCCAGCTACGTCTCGGCCGAGGGTAGACCGGCGGAGGCCTTCATGCCCGGTCTCGGCCGGGTGCAGATCCTTGTTGCCTACAAGCTATCATTGAAAGTCGGCGGAGAGAACGTGGTGCTAGCTTATGCAGACCCCCTCGATGAATGGGAGGGTATGCCACGCTGGGGCGGTCATGGACCCGGGCATGGCATGCCGGATATGCCGGGCCGGGGTGGAGGCTGGTGGCAGGAGCCCTAGAGGCCCTTCTACTCCTAGTAAACCTAGCGGCGGCAGCTACACTGGCCTACATAGCACTGCAGATAACAAGGCTCGCTAGGATCCTAGACTCGCCGCGGGACCCCGCAGCGGCTTTCACAGCCCTATCAATAGGCCACTTAGCAGCAGGACTAGCCCCCCTAGCTCCTGATAGAGAGGCCTTCACCCTCTACATCGCTTCAGCAGCCTTCACGGCGGCGGGACTCATAATCCTAGAACTAGTTAAAACCGGAAAGAGTGCCGTGATGGCATCGCTACCCCTCGCATTCCTCCCAGCAACGGCAGACGCCGCAGCACTAGCTGCAAGCCTAGGAGGCGCATTAGCATTCCGTGGAGCAGCTCGCATCGCCAGCACACTCTACGCTATAGGACACACCACCCGCCTTGCAAGCCTCCTCCTAATACCAGCACCAGAATCAGCGATACTGCTAGTAGCAGGGGAAACCCTCAGAGCAGCGGCAGCTATCAGCCTCTCCATAGCATACACGCCCAGACCCGCCCGGGGGAAGTGATGGCCAGTGCCGAGAAGGAGAAGCCGCATAGAAATAGTAATGGATATACTAGAAGCGCTAGCAGAGGAAGGCCCCATGCCACCAACAAGACTAGCAACATATGCTAATCTACCCTACGACAGACTAGCCCCCATCCTCCAAAGCCTAGAAGAGAAGGGACTAGTAGAAGTAAGAGAGGCTGGCACCAACCCCAAGACTAGGACAGCAACAATAACAAGGAAAGGCCTAGATCTACTAAGAGAGCTACGCAGACTAAAGAAAGTACTACTAGACTTCGGGCTAGACATAGTATAGAGGGATAGAGGGGGAAACACCGCCGGTGAGGAAACCGCGGGTAGCCCTAAACAGGAAACCCCGGCCTCCAGGCAGGGAAGGTGGGACGAGACACATTATCAGGCGACGCCGAAGCTAACCGCGCTAAAACCTATGCCTCTACTCCTCCTAACTGCCTGAATTTGAACCCTGGACCTTCGGCTCCGCAGGCCCAAGCTATAAGAACCCATGTTGCATGAGTGCATAGCGTGATGCAACGTCTACTCCAGCATGATAAGCATATAGGAGGTTTACTATTGATAATAGTGCAACATCTAAAAGGATAAAACCTTAGAGGCTACAAGTCCTCTATACGTCATAGGGATCTGCATTGTCTAAGGTAGTTAGGGCAAGATATGAGAGGGGCATACTCAAGCCACTAGAGCCCCTTGAGCTGGAGGATGGTGTAGAGGTTATTCTGGAAGTTAGGGAGGTCTCAGGTAAGAGCGGGTTGAGGAGGTTCTTCGGCATAGTGAAGGTGAAAGAGTCGGAATTTATAAAAGAGGAGGAGTACTATGAACACATCTCCGAGCGAGGCCATATTTCTCGATAGTAGCGCTATACTACACTATCTAACCGGGGACCTCCAGGCTAGAGGTATTATAGAAGGGGCTCAACGCCTAACAGTTAACTCTATAGTTTATAGTGAAGTAGCCTTCAACATCCTGAAGCTACTATATACTGATAAGTATGGCCAATACAAGTTCTATGACATGAAATCTAAGATAGCTATGCTTGACCGCGATATACTTGAGGGTTACACGATACTCCAAGGCTTTCTTAGGCGGGCTCCAGCGGGAAAATAAACTTGTATACCTTCCCATAACCCTTGAGGTAGTCAGAGAAGCCAGCAATATAGCAACCAAACACGGGCTCCTACCAAATGACGCCTTAATAGCGGCAACATGCAAACACTACAGTATAAGCGTGATCGCAACCTTCGACTAGGACTTCAAACGACTACCGTGGCTAAAAGTAATCCCCTAACACACAGAAATTAATGCCTACTAAATAGATACCTAAGCGATTATCAATCCTGCGAAGGGCTATGGCTTCGTTCCGCGGTCTCGGATACAGATATATACAGATATATCTTACACATAACTTTGTGATGATTTTGTGGGGTCTGGTGGCGGGCCCGCCGGGATTTGAACCCGGGACCTTCGGCTCCGCAGGCCGACGCTCTATCCTGGCTGAGCTACGGGCCCCTTCTCCCTGTGCGTGAATCATGAGGACTCCTAGAGGGTTTAAGGGTTCAAGTGTTTAGGGGAGGGGCTCAGCGAGGGTGACATATGCTCACAGCCCCCTCATTATTCCTTGGGGGCTCGCAGCCGTCACCACTCATCACTGCTCCCTATTCTCTAGTAGAGCTTCGGGAGTTTCCCGGCTACTTTAGCCTGAGCACTATGGTAGCCTCTAGTGTGTATGTGTTCGGCCACGCTGGGCCTCGGGGTTAACCCCTGACTTTATGATCCTATGTAGTTTAGCTCCTCGGGGTCCGCGCCCATTAGAGGCTCCTCTCAGCCTGGCTCCGGCTTCTGACGCCACCCTCTCCATATAGTGTAGGTGGTTCTCTATGTAGACGTCCTCCGCTACTAGCTCTGTGACGCCAAGTCCTCTCAATAATTCTATTGTGGCAATCGTCTCTCTGCCCTTGGGGAGTCTTGTCACTGCCGCGGGGATCCCAGTGAGTGTGAGGGTTTTTAGAGTGTGTTTGAGGTTTACTAGGTGGGGGCTGGACCTGAGGAATTCGTGGAGTAGGACTAGGCCTAGGTCTGGGGGCTAGTGCTGTATCGCCACGTAAAGCGAGTCCTTGCCGCCGGAGAGGAGCGCTATTCTTGCGTCTCCCGCTCCTCCGGCTTTAGCCAGCGGGGCTCCCTTACTATGACGTATATGTAGCGGTCTGCATCCTCCCCCGGCATCCAGGCTATGAGCGCGACCGTACCCTCGGTGCCTGCCCTCAGGGTTCTAGTCTCACCTTTGCCAGTTAAGATATACGCTAGGACGCTCCTCTCCCTCACCCTTCTACCTTCAAGGCTGACGAAGTTAACTTGGCTGCCTCGCGCCTCTATGAATTCAAGCCTGTCACCGGGCAAGAGTAGCAGTGCCCTGCCCTTCTCCCACGGTATTATAATGGCTGCGGCCCGTTTCGGCGTTGCCTCTACGAGGTCTAGGACTTGGGGTAGTGCCTGCTCGTAGGGGGCTAGCCCCATCCTTATCCCTGAGCCCTTAGGCCTCCTCCTGTAGACACGGTGTTCCGGGTCTACCTCTATCTCTTTAGGGCCGCTCCAACCTTCTATGTAGAGCTCGGGGAACCTGTAGTCCTCAGGCCTATACTCTTCACCAATGCTCAATACCGGGCCTCCCTCTCCACTTCCGACTCAGCCACTACTTCTCCCTCTCAACGACGAACACGGCAAGCTCGTCGAGAAGGCTCCTGGCCTCCTCGTCAACAGCAGGCAGCTTTGCCAGAATCCTGCGTGCCCTCTCACTATAACTCTTTGCGAGCTTTTCAGCATAGCTGAGAGCACCCGTTTCCTGGATAATCTCGGCTGCTCTCCGCAGTTCTTCCTCGGAAGCCTGAGGGCCTACCATGCTCTTGAACTCCTCCGCCGCCTCAGCCCCCTTCTCCCTGGCCAAGACCTCGAGCGCTTTAAGGACTAGTATCGTCTTCTTGCCCCGCCTCAAATCATTGTATACAGGCTTCCCTGTAACCTTTGGATCACCGTAAATGCCCAGTATGTCATCCCTTATCTGAAATGCTACGCCCACGAACACGCCGTACTCGCCCATAAGGGCCTCGACCTCGTAGCCGGCCCCCGCCGCTACCGCACCCATCCTGGCAGCTGCCTCCATCAATGCTCCAGTCTTTAGTCTAACCATGTCAAGGTAATCCTGGGGAGTGACATCCCAGGTTTCCTCGAACTGCATATCATAAGCCTGGCCCCTGCTCACGTTTACCGCCGCGACGCTCAGAGCCCTTAGAGCCCTGTAGACCCCCTCAACCGTGAGGCCCCGCTCGACGCTCTCAGTAACCATCTTATAAGCAAGAGCATGGAGGAGGTCGCCAGCCAGGATAGCCCAGTCAACGCCGTAGCTCTTATGAACCGTGGGCACACCCCTCCTATAGTCATCCTGATCCATAATATCGTCGTGTATAAGCGTGAAAGTATGAGCAACTTCTATAGAGCTAGCAAGGGGAACCGCACGGGACTCGGCCTCAACGCCGCCAAGCATCCTAGCCGTTAGGAACGCTATCAGCGGCCTAACCCTCTTACCCCCAGCCCTGAAGAGGTGGAGACTAGACTCCCTGAGCCTGTCAGGGCTGATCCCGAGAGAGTCATAGACATAATGGTCCACTACCCTAGCATACTTTAACGCCTCAGAGGTCAGCCTCTCCCAGGGCATGTCCCCATCTACACCCCCAGCCTATGCGCGAGGGCCTCTAACCTCCTAATATTGATGTATTCTTTAACATTGATACCCCTCTCTTCGGCCTCCCAGAAGAGCCTACCCCACACAATCAGGGGAGCACGCCAAAGACCCAAAACCCAGGGCTCTCCAGCAAGGAAAGCAGCAACCTTGACCTGATAGATAATAGACTCCAAGAGCCGCTTAACACCGTCGCGGCCACCGCTCATCAAGGCCCTGAGCGCCGGAAGAGCAAGACCAGCAACGTCTGCACCCAAAGCAATAACCTTAGCCGCGTCAAGCCCGTTCCTAACACCCCCGCTTCCAACTATATACGCCTCAGGAGCAGCAACACGAGCCTCCATGACAGCGATAGCGGTAGGGTTACCCCAGTAATCCTGAAGCGGGCCCGCAGGCTTCAAGGCCTCACCATGACGCTCCCTACTCCTCAAGACCTCAATCTTAATCCAATTAGTACCCCCTAGCCCAGCAACGTCAAAGCACCTAACGCCAATAGCATGAAGCTCCGCTACTACTTCACGGGAAAGCCCAGTGCCAACCTCCTTCACTATAACCGGGACTCCCACCCTATCAACTATCTCAGCAATCCTCTCCACGACGCCAGAGAAGTAGGGATCACCCTCGTCCTGGAAAGCCTCCTGACCAGGATTAAAATGAATAGCCACAGCGTCGGCCTCAATCATCGATACAGCCCTCTCCACCTCATCCACGCCATAACCCAGGCTTAGCTGCGGCGCCCCAAGATTAGCAACTATAAAGGCCCCAGGAGCAGCCTTCCTAGCAACCCTAAACGTATCCTCAAGCTCAGGCTTCTCAATAGCAGCCCTCTGACTACCAACCCCAAGAGCAATACCCAGCTCCTCAGCAACCCTAGCAAGCTCCGCATTAACCCAAGCAACATCAGGATGCCCACCAGTCATACCAGTAATCATCAGAGGAGCACGAAGCCTCCCACCACAGAATTCGATGTCAAGCCTAACATCCTCTAGATCTAGCTGCGGAGCAGCCCTATGAACAATCCTAACGTATTCAAGCAACGTAGCCTCCCTACTCTCAACGCCAGACCTCGCGACCATGCGGAGATGCTCGAGCTTCCTAGACGCAGTATCGCCCGGCAATCCTCATTCACCCCCCAACTCCCATCACATACTCCTGGGAGCGGAGGCCTTTCCCGATGCCTACTATTAATGGGATGGTGAGAGGCAAGGAATAATTAGGAGTGTAGAGGTGAGGTCGGCACCTAGATAGTTTAACGAGAAACCATCTTACAGGGAATTAACGCTAATGTAGCAATCCCTTATCCCTCGCCTCAGCGAGAAGATTCCGCTCGTATACCTCGCCCTTGGGCTCCCTCTCCCGGAATATCCTTGCGGTGTATCTATAGATTCTGACCCAGGGCTCGTACCAGCATGTAGGCTTTAAACCTGCCTTGATGCAGGCCCAGCTGAGGAACGTCATGGGGTCCCAGCCTTCATCAACCGGCACCTGGGGCAGTAGGAGGCCTGCTCGAGGAGGAGCCTCGACGTAGAGCCCGTGCAAGCCTATCTTGACGGATTCAGCCCTCTCAGCAGGATCTCTGGGCAGCTCTTCCAAGGGCCCAAGAACCGTGACCTCAAAGACTACTCGGTCGAGTTCCTTTTTTTCGAGGGGAGGGAACCTAGGGTCGGCGAACGCGGCCTCCACGGCGACATTAGCTACCGTGACTGCTAGGGGCTCTACGGGCCTTACAGAGCCTATGCACCCCCTCAACTCATACCCAGTCTCCCCTGGCCCTCTACGCACCACGGACTCGATAGTTACAAAAGCGGCCCCAGGCCTTAGAAGCTTCTCAGGTAAGTCCTCGGGTGGGGCGAAGCGGCGCCCCTCAAGGTACAACTCAACGCTTCTCCTAGCTATCTCAACTAGCACCCTCCCATCATCAAGAGTTAACTCCTCAGGGCGGACTGGCTCGCCTCCCCTACTTAGCCTCAGACTCCACACCACAGCACCATGCACCCAGCTATCTAGTCTATAAGTGGACAGCCTTGAAGAGTTCTAGAGGAAAGCCTTAAATCAGCAAGGGGCGCCTCGGATTCCGGCGCACTCCTCATGCCACGATATGCCAGGTCGGGGACGAGGTTGCTCCTCACAGGCGCCCGTGTTACTAGGAGAGGGGAGCCGAGAGCGGATATTGAGTCGGGATTGAAGGGGGTCTCAGAGGGCTTAGGGGGTTTACGGCATTACATCGGGGTCGTACATTGCATCGTACTCGCCGGTCTCCGGCTCGGGCGTGTTCAGGCCCTCGGGGCATCCCTTGCCGAGGCGTATAGGCTTCTCGAGCCTGCTCAGCAGTACCACTCTGCTTGCCTTGCTCTCGCCTAGTAACGGGTAGCCCGTCAGCTCGCCTAGCCGTAGGCCGACCTTCCTCACGTACTCGTGCTCGGCCATGTTGGCCTTGCTGAGCCTCATCCTGCTGGCGCCGACCCACATGTAACTCTTTATCTCTATGTAGGTGGGCTGCGACAATTCTATCAGCTTAGCGAAGCCCTGTAGAGCCTCATCGGTGTCATTGAAGCCCTTTACTAGGGTTATCCTGAGTACCGTTGGGCTACTGAAGCTGGGCATAAGCTCTAGTGTCTCCAGTGTGAGCTCCCATGCTCTAGGCACTAGGGGCCTAGTGAAGAAGTTGTAGCTCTTCTTATCCCAGGCCTCTATGCTTACGTATAGCTGGCTTGGCTCCTCCTCGAGGTTAGCAAGTATATCGGGCCTAACGGCCCTTGTCACCAGGAAGCTCGTCATGCCTCTCCTATGTATCTCTCTGAGCAGCTCGCCGAGCCTCGGATAGAGGGTCGGCTCGCCTGTCAGGCTGAGCGTCACGTGTACAGGGTTCCAGGCCTCCCAGAACTTCTTCTCGTCAACCTTCGGGTGCCCCTTATACCCGCTTACTAGCTTCCTATGCACGCGTATCAACTCGTCTACAAGCTGTTTGGGGTCATCGAGTATCTCCTCAGGTATCCGCGTCTCGTCGAGGTCGAGACCTAGATCCTGGGGTCTGATCCTCCAGCAGTGTAGACAGGCATTCCAGCACCAGAAGGCTGCAGGGCTCATCTGTATATCGCGGTGGCTCTCTATACCGTAAAACTTACACTTGTAGCAGTGCCTGTCCTCCACGAGGGCCTTGTGAGTCCAATAGCACTTCTTCACCACAGTGTGCCTGCCAGCGAAGTGGTAGCGCTGCTTTACCATGCGCTCTACCATTGGCAGCCATTTCTCTGGGAGGCCTTCGGGCAGGTTCTTCATCCTAATCGCCAAGGCAGGCTACCCCTTAGACCTCACTCCCTTAACTCTGTTAAAGGCTTAGGTTTGTAATAACCCTTCTCTATCAAGTGGTTATACGCCGAGTAAGCGGCTACGCTGCCCATCGCGGCGGCAGTTATAACCTGGCGGAAGGCGGGCCATAGCGTCGTGCAGTCGCCAGCGGCGAACACGCCTGGTATATTGGTCCTCATCCACTCGTCAACCTTTATATGTCCTGCCTCGTCGGTCTCGAGGCCTATCCTCTTGAACAGCTCCTTGGGGGGCTCGTTACCTATCTCTATGAATATACCGTCAACCTTTAGCTCTCTAGTCTCACCGGTAACCTTATTCCTTACTACCACTGCTTCAACTCTGTCCTTACCTTTGATCTCCGTTACGACACTGTCAAGTATGAACTCTATGTTGGGCTTCGACTTGGCCTCCTCGACGAAGAACGGTTTAGCCCTGAACTGTTTCCTCCTATGAACTAGGTACACCTTCTTAACGTAGCCGCTGAGAAGTATAGCGCCCTCGAATGCAGCGTCACCGCCGCCAACAACTACAACGGCATCCTTACCCTTAAAGAGGGGCGCGTCGCACACGCTACAATAGCTCACACCTCTACCTGCAAGCTCCCTCTCTCCAGGAACACCGAGCTTCCTCCTCTCGCTGCCAACAGCGATAATCACGGTTCGCGCCTTAACGTCGAGGCCCCTGCTGCCTGTGACCCTAAACCAATCCCCATCCACTTTCTCAACGTTTTCAACCGAAACACCAGTAACTATCTTAGCGCCGAACATCTCAGCGTGATCCTTGAACATGTTGGCAAGCTTGCTAGCCTCTATCTTACCGAGAGGAGGATAATCGTCAACATAATTAGTTAGATTTAGCTGTCCCCCTATATCTTTGGTGACGACTAGTGTACTCATAAGGAACCGAGTAGTATACACGGCGGCGCTCATACCAGCAGGGCCACCACCGATAATGACTACATCGTACTCCTCGCCCTTAGGAACCCTGGGGGCCCTAGCTATGCCAAGCCTCAAAGGCATACCGCCCTTACACCCCCTCCCTTCACGCGGCACAAGCTCCTAACACTACACTCAAAGCAGCACCGACCCCTAAGTGTTTAACACGCGTGAAACCCGCTGCTAAGTAGGATGAAGTAGAGGAGTGAATCCTTGAGGGAGAGGGCCTCAGGACTTAAAGGCTACCGCATCCCCCTTTACTCGATAGAGGGGGTCGGTGAGTACGGCCCTCATCATCGGCTGCCGACGCCGGGCAGCCTGCACCTATTCAATCTCCCCTTACGGTAGCCTTCGGCCACAGCTACGAGGGCTTCGCAGGGATCCCTAACTCTTACCCTCAGCTCTCCCTCCTCGCGGTAGATCTCCGCTAGCCCTAGCTTTCTAAGCCTCTTAATTATGCTGCGCGCAGTCCTCTTAGTGACGCATAGTTCCTCTCTTAGGAGCCACAAGGCTTCTTCGAGATTCATATCGGGGCCAGCGCGCCAGAGGAGGAGGAGAGCCGCTAACTCTCGTTTACCGGGGAGCCTTCTAAGCTTCAACTCATTATCCAACCCAGAGCAGCACCTCCCCTACGCGAATAATGTGGGGGCTCGCTAATGGTCGGTGATCCTCAAAGGCCCCTCTCCATCCAGCCGGGAGGGGCCTCGGGGTAGGGTAGCCCAGTCACAGCCCCCAATTAAGCTTAGCATGAAGACGCCAGGGGAGCGATATACTCAGCCCTCTCCAGAGCCTCTCCGTCGATGAGCCACAGCTTGTACCCGCCATCCTCTAGAAGCTCAACGGCGGTCAAGCCGTCTAGCATGGCGACTGATAGGGGTCCAGGGCTGGGGGCCCCAGTCGCGACGACCCCTTCAACTCCATTGATCAAGCGTGCAACGGGATCCCTGTGATCGATTATAGTAACGAGTCCACTAACGCCATCACTATCCGTTACACTCACAACTCTGGGATCACGGCTTCCTACACGGCAGCCGTCAATCCACTCAGGCCTTGCAAGCACCATAGCATCACCGACCGGAGGCCTTTCAGCTGAAACAAGGCTACCAACACCCAATGCCACGAGAAGCGCGCCCCGGGCCCCCTCAACACTGACAACCGCAGGCTCTGTCACCAGGAGGACCCCCTCAGAAAGAGCCCACTCCACTAGGAGCTTCCTATCACTTCTGCTAAGCCTCAACACTCTAGATACATCGACAGCGTAACTCCCCCTATCAACCCTCGGCATCCCCCGAAGCACACCTCCACTACCCTAACTGGTCCAGGTCTAAGAGGGAATAACGACTCCGCGCAACAAACTCTTCATCATCGTAAATGGGGGAGGCGGTCGGGGTAGGCCCGTAACCCGGGAATCAGCGCAGCCCATCGCCGGGGGAAGATTCCCTTAGTGCGAGAGGGCCCCGGCTGAGGCCCCTTACACGGCACCCCATCCCCCGCCGCCTCCCCCGAGGTTTACTGTTGAACTCGTGTTTCACGGTTTTAGTGTGACCGTGTATTGCCCTGGAACTGTGGATTACTGTATAAACGCTCCCTGCAGCGTTGGCTTGATAGGAGCGTCGTGTTGTGAGGGGTGTTTTGCGGGTTGAAGTTGTTCGAGTTCGAGGCTAAGGAGATACTCGCTGCTAGAGGCGTCAAGGTGCCCCCGTCGGTTCTAGTCTTCCCGGGCGACGATGTGGCTGCCAAGATCCGCGAGGCGGGGCTCGAGCCTCCCTTGGTGGTGAAGAGTCAGGTGCTTGTAGCGGGTAGGGGTAAGGCTGGCGGTATAAAGCTAGTGAAGAGCGTGGAAGAGGCTGTCAGGGTAGCTGAAGAACTCTTCAGGAAGCCTATAAAGGGTGTCCTTCCTGGCGCCCTGCTGATTGAGAAGGCTGTGGAGCACGAGGCAGAGCTCTATGCAGCGATAACTATTGACAGGAGTGAGAGGAAGCCGGTCGTGCTCGCCAGCCGCTTCGGCGGCGTCGATATAGAGGAGATAGCTAAAGAGAAGCCGGAGAGCATAGTGAGGCTCCACGTGGATCCATTCCTAGGGCTTAGAGGGTTTGAAGCACGCAGAGTAGGCAAGGCTCTAGGCCTATCAGGCAAGCTACTCATAAGCTTCGCCTCATTCCTTCAGACCCTATACTCCATCTTTGAGGAGCTGGACGCCGACCTGGTAGAGAGTAACCCGCTAGCCGTAGTCGGAGACGAGGTACTACCTCTCGACGCTAGGATAATAGTAGACGATAACGCCCTCTTCAGGCATAAGGAGATAATAGAGAAGAGGAGGGTGGAGCAGGCCGGCGAGTACACAGAGTGGGAGGTAAAGGCTAGGCAGATAGGGTTGCCATTCGTCGAGCTAGACGGGAACGTTGGCATCATAGGTAACGGTGCTGGCCTCACAATGGCGACCATGGACCTGGTATACAGCTTCGGTGGGAAGCCTGCTAACTTCCTCGACATAGGCGGCGGCGCTAGGGCCGAGCTAGTCAAAAAGGCGGTAGGCTTTCTACTAGACTTCCCCAAAGCCGACAGGATATTCATGAACATATTCGGCGGTATAACCCGCGGCGACGAGGTGGCCAAGGGCGTGGTGGAAGCAGTCAAGGAGAAGGGCCTGAAGAAACCTCTAGTCGTGAGGCTGAGGGGCACCAGAGAGGAAGAGGGGCGCAGGATACTAGAGGAGGCAGGGATCCACGCCTATACTGATCCCATTGAGGCCGTGAAGAAGGTGCTGAGCCTCTAGACTTGACCCCCGGGGAATGAGTGGAGGTGTGCATGAATGGTAGTCCTCCTGGATGAGAGTGCTAGAGTAATCGTTCAGGGTATAACCGGTAGGGAGGGCAGCTTCCACACGAAGCTCATGCTAGAATACGGAACCAAAGTCGTGGCAGGCGTCACCCCCGGCAAGGGCGGGAGCGAGGTCCACGGAGTCCCAGTCTATGACAGCGTGGAGGAGGCCGTGAGAAAACATCCGGAGGCTAACACCAGCATAATATTCGTGCCTGCTAGATTCGCCCCCGACGCGGTATACGAGGCTATAGATGCCGGCCTTAAGCTAGTAGTAGTTATAACCGAGGGTATACCAGTACATGATACCATGAAGTTCGTGAACTATGCTAAAAAGAAGGGAACAGTGATAATAGGGCCAAACTGCCCCGGCATTATAAGCCCCGGCAAAGCAAAGGTAGGAATAATGCCAGGCCACATATTCAAGCCGGGCAAGATCGGCGTAGTAAGTAGAAGCGGCACATTGACCTACGAGATAAGCGCCCTCCTAGGCGAACAGGGCCTAGGACAGTCAACGGTCATAGGGATAGGAGGGGATCCAATAGTCGGCCTCACATTCACCGAGGCGATGAAGCTCTACGAGGAAGATCCAGACACCGAGGCCCTCGTATTGATAGGAGAGATAGGGGGAGACATGGAGGAAAGAGCCGCCGAGATGATAAGGAGAGGCGAGTTCACGAAGCCCGTAGTGGCCTATATAGCTGGCAGAACAGCGCCTCCAGGAAAGAGAATGGGCCACGCGGGCGCAATAATAATGATGGGCGCTGGAACATACGAGAGCAAGAGGAAGGCGCTGGAGTCTGTAGGCGTGCCAGTAGCAGAGACGCCCTTCGACGTGCCAAGGCTCCTAAGGGAGCAGCTCAGGAAATAGCCAGCCCCCTCCTTTTCCTGCTCTGATACTCCTCGCTAGTCCCAGCAGCAACTACCTCATAGAGGATAGCCCTCTTCTTACCCCCGTCCGGGGAGGGTCTAAGCAGGCGTCCAAGCCTCTGAACAAACTGCCGTCTACTCCCAGTACCTGAAACCAGCACGCCGACGTTAGCATCAGGTATATCGAGGCCCTCGTCGCCAACAGTGGTAACCACTAGCACGCCGCTCTTCAAGCGGCGGAACTTCTCCAAGACCGCATCCCTGAGCCGCTTGTCCAGGCTGCCGTGGAGTAGCAAGCCGCCGACGCGCCTGGCTATCTCCTCGGCCTGAGACTTGTACTGGGTAAACACGATTATCTTGGAGCCCCGAGCTAGCTCCTCCTTAACAATTCTCTCCACCTCCTTCAGCTTAGCCTCGCTCCCCTGGATTATCTCTCGCATCTGAGCATGTATACGGAGAGCTTCTACAGCGGCCTCATCGCCCTGCTTGGCAGCCGCTAACAGCTCATCAAAGCTTCTGCCCCTAGCAAGGGCCTGGAAACGCCTCCTCAGCTCGTCATACCTCTTCTTCTCATCCCTGCCCAGCTCGACCTTGACCCGCCTGACTACGAAGGGGGCCAGGTAGCCTCTCCTGCTTAACTCGCCAGGGTCGATAGTGTAAACCACGGGGCCTACTACCCTGAATATCTCCTCGTGTCTTCCATCCTCTCTCTCAGGCGTCGCCGAGAGGCCAAGTCTATATGGTGCAGGGCTCCACTGGGCTATCTCCTTGAATTTATCCGCCGGGATGTGGTGAGCCTCGTCGAACACCAGGAACTTGAAGTAACGGGCAAGCTCGCGTATTCTCCTGTAAGCGGTCTGATAGGTAGCGACAGTTATGGGTGCCAGCCTCTTTTCCTCACCATAGTAGGCTCCAACGAGCCCCTCTGCATCAGTAAAGCGGCGTATAGCGTTTATCCACTGCTTCACGTGATCCCGAGTGTAGACCACTATAAGAGTCCAGGTGTTGAGCCTAGCCATAGCTGCTATAGCTACAACGGTCTTCCCCGCTCCAGTAGGTAATGCTATGACACCGCGCCTGCCCTTCTCTTCCCACGCCTTGAGGGCCTCTTCCTGGTAGTCCCTGAGCTGCCCCTTGAAGGATAACTGCCTGGGTAGCAGGTGTACATTGGCAGGGAACACCTTATCCTCGACCCGGAACCCCCTACGTGTAAACAAGTCCACGAGGTCGCCGTAAAGCATGGGAAGGGCCTTGTACGCCCTCCTATCCCTGTCATAAGGAAGCATGAAGCCAGCCTCGCGGAGCATCTCCTTAAGGTAGGCTCGACTGCTCACGTAGAGATGTCCATCTCCACCTAGCTCTATGGTCACTGTTGACAGCTCCTCCGCTAGACGCTCAATAGCCTCCACATCCCTGGGGTCTACGCCCTTCACGCCACGCAGGATCTCGGCGACGTCGCTTAGGCTAAGACCCTCGGAGCGGAGCTTCGCCGGGTTTAGCCTAAACACCCTATAACCTCTATCACTACCGAGATAATCAGCTATCCTGAGTAGCTCCCTGAACTCGTCGTTGCCAAGCCACCCCTTGACTCTAAATGTAATGTTACTCGTCAATCCTCTCCACCGGCCTATAGGCCCGGGCCTTTAAAGGCGGCGTGAGCCCGAGCTTCCTTAAGGCCTCCTTCACCCTAAACAAGGGATCAGCCGGTACTACTATCTCAAGACAGCCCCCCTCCACCACTGCCCTCGAAACCTCGGGCCAGTCAACGGCCTGGAAGGCCTTGCCAGCCTCGGCGCCCTCGCAGAACCTGGCCCTTAACTCTGCAAGCTCCGGGCACTCGGGCCCACTAAAAATTCTAACATATACCTCGACGTCGCCGGCTTCATGGACTAGCACGTCTAGGCCGGGATACCCTCTAGACTCTACTACAGCAGCTATCCATGCAGAGGATTCAGCGTCGAGAATTCCTGCCTCCCACAGGCAGGGCCCGGCTCCATGCGTGGGTTCCCATTCACCCCCCAAGCGGTCGCCGGGGTCATCGCTTAACACTCCCTTCACCGCCGGGCCCACCTCCATGTAGGCTATTCTCTTAACAGGTCAAGGCTAAATCCTGCTTGAATCGGTCACCGACACTCCCTTTAATTAGTCTTACACAGGCGTATATGAATACATGGGTCGCGGGCTGGGAGGATCTTGCATTAAACCTTAGAAGGAGGGCTGGTCGAGGGGTGTTGTCCGGCTATGAGTAGAACCTGCAACTCAGGCGTCACCGAGAGGGAGATAAGCTATAAAGCGGTAAACCTGCTAGCGGCTGCCCACGCCTATCTAAGCTTAAACGAACTCAGCAGGATAACAGGGATAGCACCTAGTATACTGAGCAGGTACTATCGCGGCCTGATACTGCCTACGAGCCCCAATGCATCTAAAATCCTAGAGAGCCTCCTCAGGAAGGAGGTAGTAGCTAGGATAATGAGAAACGTGATGGAATCAAACAGCCTTGAGAACGGCTACTTCAACATTAAAAGCGCCCTCGGAGACCCCAACCTGCTTCTACTCCTAGGCGAGTACGTCATGGCAGAGACAGGCGGCTGCTTCGACTACGTAGTAGCCCCTGAGGCTGGAGGCATAAGCTTCGCGACAAGCGTAGCAATGGTATCAAGAAAGAAGCTAGTAGTAGCTAGAAAGCAAAAACCATTAGAACCCAACCATATAGAGGCTAGAGTGCTAAGGGATCCAGTGACGGTCGAGTACTACTACATAAGGAAGGACGACCTAAGCCTACCCCGCGGGAGAAGGTGCTGCAGCGAGCCAACAGCGCTTATAGTCGACGACTTCACAATACACGGAGCCACGCTAAGAAGCCTAGCGGAAGCACTAGAAACGAATGGCTACAAAGTGGCGAGCGTTATAGTAGCGGTCGGCATGGGGAGCGAGTGGAAAAAACTACCAAGAACGAAGGCCATACTCGAAATAGGATGAGTACGAGGAGAGGGGCGGTCGGAGAGGTCACCACCAGGCATCCCCCCGTTAAAGGGGGCTACGTACTCGGCAAACTCCTCATCCCGCCATTAGACTTCTATTGAGGTTTTGAGGGGAGCTTTATTACTAGGATAAGAGTTTCTCGACGGCCTCCTCGGGCTTGAATTTCTGGAGGTCATCGTATCTCTGGCCGACGCCAAGGAATATTATAGGCTTCCCTGTAGCGTCTGCAACGCTAACCAGGGTTCCTCCCTTAACGTCTGCATCAACCTTAGTCACTATTATGGCATCGACCCCTACTGCCTCGTCAAAGCGTTTAGCTTGTTCTACCGCATCGTTACCTGTTAGGCTGTCGACGACGAGTATCTTTAGGTCTGGCTTTACGACTCGAACTATCTTCCTGAGTTCAGCCATGAGATCGGAGTCCACGTGCATTCTACCCGCTGTATCTACTAGTACGACGCAGAAGCCTCTCGCCTTGGCGTAGCTTACGGCGTCGTATGCTACGCTAGCCGGGTCAGCCCCATACTTGCCCTTTATTATAGGCACGCCTAGCCTTTCAGCATGAACGGCTAGCTGCTCCTGAGCACCAGCCCTAAAGGTATCTGCGGCTGCTATTACAGGCGTCAAGCCGTGATCCTTGAGGAGCTTCGCTACCTTCGCTATCGACGTTGTCTTGCCGGTACCGTTGACGCCTAGGAAGAGAACCACTAGAGGCTTACCCTTTTTGCAGGACTCACGTGCCAGCTCAACAATGTCAGGAGCCTCTCTACCCAGTATAGAGAGGAGCGTATCCCTCAGCGCAGATCTAACTATCTTACCTACATCCTCGCCGCGCCTAACCCTAGCGCCTACCAGGCGCTCGCGCAGCCCCTTAATTATCCTCTCGGCTGTATCATATGCGACATCAGCCTCTACGAGATCGATCAACAGCTCGTCGAGCACCGGATCTACGTCTCCTTCTCCTAGGGTCCTATACGCTACCTGCTCCTCGACACTCCGCTTTATCGTCTCAGTGGCTTTCTTGAGCGCGTCCCTTATCTTGCCGAACAACGCGTGCTATGCCTCCCCTCCCCGCCCTCCGCCGCGCTGCACTGCGGACTGCTGCAGAGCCTCAAGCTCCTGAGCCAGCTGTGCATAGGCCTTGCTAAGCTTCTCAATCTCAGACTTAACCTTGTTGATAGCCTCCATGTACTCTAACTCGCGACGTCTAAGAAGTTCCAAGGCATTCTCCTTATTGAGGGCCACGTAGATCCCTCGCCCTATCCCCACGGCCACTTTGCTACTAGCAACCTTGACCCTAGCGAACGCATTCATATTGGGATCTAGTGGTGTCATGATCTCGGTCTCCTCGCTCAGCGATTCAACCCCCGCTATAGCGGCTCTAAGGCTGGCGAGTAGCTGCTCTAGCTGAGCCCCGTACGCCTGTAACTGGTTCAACCGGTCCCTCAGAGCCTGTAGCTGGGCGAGTAGTACCTCGGGTTGTATCCTCTGCTCCTGGCCGCCGCTCAAACCGTCTTCACCCACCTATCGAGCTGGGAAAGCCTCTGTATGTAAATGTCCTCTACAGCCTCGACGGGGACTTCCCGGACACTCTCAATCTTTATGTGGCGCCTCCTCAGCTTGTGCCTGCTACCCAGCTCGCTATACACCCGCTCCAATGCATGCTCTGGTTTCAGCGCTCTCACGTAGATAGCGAATTTCCTCCACTCGGGGAACTTGTCGTGGCTCAGGAGCATCCTACCCTCAACCAGGTAAACCTTGACATCGCTCATCCACGCACACCCCCACCCAGGGCAGTCTGGATCCTTGCTATCTCGGGCCCCGACGTCTCTTCGCCAACCAGGGCCCCATAACTGTTAGCCACCAGCCCAGTCCTTACCAGCTCCATTCCGAAGTTCACGGTGCCGGGTTCCACGGGAACTCCAAATATTCTGCTAAGCTCCTCGATCTCTTCATCACTAGCGTCGGGATGAACAACGGCTCCCCGATTAGTGACCACTATAGCGCTACCCACCGTTGTTACCCCGGCTATATCGCGGCGGTGAAGCTCTACCCCCAAGATCTCCGAGGCAGCCTTCAGTGCTTGATCCTCAAGCCCAGGATGAGCAAGGCCAGCCTTGTCATTAGCGACAATTATATTACCCACAGCGTTGTGCCGGGAAGGCAACACCCCCACCGCGACACCCAGCTCCTTCTCGAATAACGGCACCTCCTCCTCGGCACCCCCAGGGAGCAGAAGCCCATTACTGTTACCAGCCAGGAGAACACCTACTAGCCTGGTACCCAGCACCGTAGCCTTCAAGAGAACCCTGGGCCTCAACACCGACTCTATAACCTCCTCCTCCTCCCTAGTGATGCCCTCAGACACAATAACGTACTTGTCAGTAGCAAGCATGTAAACCCCTATGTTAGGGTTGCCGAAAAGATTCAACTTGTAAACTTCAAACCGGGGGCCGCTCCCTGCAACGCCCCCAGCCGACGCCTCTCCCTCCACCAGCATGGCACCTCATACACATCCACGGGGCCTCATTGTAACGTAGAGAGTAAAGGGGATTATTGGAGTCATTGAGTTGCTATCGCGAGCGCCTCAAAAGGTTTATACCCTACTAGCTGCCGGCCTGGCGAGCCGGCTCGTACTTGCCAGGCCTGAGCTTGGGCCCAGCGAGTCTAACCACGGCGACCCTAACCTTCTCACCCTCCTCATTCTCCTCCTCCCTAATGCTCACGATTATCTTGACGCGTCTAGGAGGCTTCTCTCTGCTCCTGCTCCACACATACTCGTTCACGTCATTCATTATCTTTACTATATCGGCTTTCGTGTGCCTAGAAACGAACCTTCTTATCAGCCTCACAGCTCGGTCAGCCCTGTTACTACGCCTACCCCAATACACCCTACCAAGATTGACCACGTAGACCCAGGTGCCTTCGCTTGGCATCCTAAATCCACCCCTCCACAGGGAAGCCGGCAACGCTAGACCTTAAGCTTGCTCACCCTCCAATGCCTCCTCCTAACATTAAACCTAATCCTCCTGTTAGTCTTAATCACGACCCAGACAGGGACAGGGCTGTTACTCTTGGTTGCATGTGCAAGCCTCAGCTTCCTAGCGACGTGTTTGAACCTGGCCACTCCCCAGCCACCCTCAGACCCCTACCACTCCTTGAGCCTATTAACGGTGACTCATTCACCGCGCCAGCCAAACAACTAGCATACGCAGAGTAGAGAGGATGGCATGGTGCACTACCGCTATCTACGCTTTATCCTAATATTGAACTCACGCCTACTACTCCTGTCAAGCTCTTCTAGTATCTGTACGACGACGCTGTCGCTGACGGGGGGCGCTAGCCTGCCAGCCTGAACCAGTTGTATAATCGCGTCTTCCGCTGCCCTGGCGAGATCCGGCCTTATCAGCTTTAGATTACTAAGCCTCTCCCTAGCCTTTGCCGTGAGAAGCCTTCTGAGTAGCGCTTCGCGCTGCGCCTCCATCTGGGCCTCAAGCTCTTTTCTCCTCTGCTCCTCCTCGAGTTGCCTCTGCAGCTCCATGAGCTTTCTCCGCCTTATCTCCTCAAGCTCCCTGTCCTCGTCAAACGCCACAGCCAAGCCACCAAGGGAGACAATAGATTCCGAGAAGGAGTATAAAGACTGGGCCGGCAAACAGGTCACTGCAAGCTGCTCGCGGAAACAACAGTGAATCAAGTATGGATCGTTCTCGAGGCCTTAATGCCTGGCTAGTGCTCAACCGTATAGAGTAGGGTAGGAGGACTAAGGGGTATGGAGGCGCTATAGGTACCTCTCCAGTTCGGGTCTCTCCTTTACTAGCTCCTCCATTATCTCCTTGGCTGCCCGGTCTAGGAGGCTCCTGCCCTCGGGGGTCAACACTCTCCCCTTACCAGGGATCTTCCTTACTAGGCCCGCGGCTTCTAGCTGCTGTAGTATCTTTCTCGCGATGCTGCCGCTTCCCTTCCTGAAATGCTCTGGAGCGGAGCCCCGGTTCTGGCGGCCCCCATAGATTACCCTGAACGTCTCTATTCCTATGGGTTCGCCGCTCTTGTACATCTTCCTCAGCATGCTGGCGGCTCTAATGTACCACCAGTCGGGATCCTCCGGTGGCCTCTCCTTGTGGACTCCCGTCTTGGAGAAGAAGGCCCAGACAGGCGGCTTCACGTGGTCCTGGTACTCCTTCTTAAGCTTTTCAGCCACCTTCTTTATCAGCGTATCCGCGGGCACTTCAAGCGCGTTGACCATGCCTAGACTCCACCCGGGGCTTACAGGGTTCGGCTGCTGGGAGTTTTAAGCGTGGCTAGCGCTTCCCCCTACGCGGCCTATACAATACAAAGGTCCTGCCCCTGACACCCATTAGGCGTGCACCAAGCCTCTCGGCTATGAGCCTCGCCAGGCCTCGCCTATCGGCGCCTTCCTCGGCAACTATAGCGGTTTTCAGCATCTTAACCTTAACAACCTCCTGCAGCTCTAGCCGCCTATCTATCTCTCGCAGCACCTCCTCGGTTACTCCCTTCTTCCCTATGATCACGTCCGGGCTCCCATGGTGAGCCCTCTTCACCCGCTCCCTCACGCTCCCCTCCATTGAAGCCCACCTTGTACGGCCTCCTATGTATCCAGCCGCAGAGGAGGCAGGTAACCGTTACGTAGGAGAAGCGGCCTTGACTCCTAATCCTAACCCTCGCAGTAACCCCCGGCACAAGGGGCACGCCGCAGTTTTTGCAGATCCAACGCTTAACTCTCCTCGGCAACCTGTATCTGCCGCTCTTAGCGGCCTCTATCGCCTGCCCTACTACTCTTCTAGCCTCCTCGTATCTACCCTCCCTGGCTAGCTGGAATGCGAAGTCTACGAGTCGAAGGGCTTCTGATAGCAGGGGATCGCTGGGTTTACGCCTCCGTTGGCGCCGCCTCCTCAATCCTCCTCAGCTGCCTCCTGTACATCTCTAGAAGCTCGTGCGTGGTAGTAGCGTCTTCAGGCCTCTTGTCGTCCCTCCACCTTATGAAGCGCGGGAATCTTATGCTAATCCCGACTCCCGGCCTTACTGCTCCGAGACAGCATGTATGCATGGGGCTTAGCGTCAACTCTGCTCCAAGGATCTCGGCCACCAGCGCAGGCTCTACCCAGACATCAGGCTCCATCTTAGAATCAACCCTCGGATGCCTCCTCGGTATTATGTAGGGCTTCAGCATATCATTCATCCTGTCAAGCTCTTCGTCGGTGAAGCCTGTAGCTACTTTGCATACGGTGGGGAACATGTCCCTCTCCGGGTCATACGCTGCCATGAGGAGACTGCTCAACTTACCGCCCCTCTTGCCCCTCCCGTAGAAGGCGCCAACGACTACCAGGTCAACGGTGTCGATCATCTCGCTCTTGTAATCCCTCTTGAGCTTGACCCAGAGCCAACCCCTGACGCCAGCGGTGTAGACGCTCTCCCTATGTATAGCCTTAACCATGACGCCTTCAGCGCCGTCCTCTATGGCCTTGAGGAAGAAACTCCACAGCTCCTCCGGGTCGCCGGTTACTATGCTCTCAGCCATCCTCCACTCCTCGCTTTCCACTATCATGTCCTCCAGGGCTTTCCGCCTTTCCGGGAGTATCTTGCTTGTGAGGTCTTCGCTGTCTCTGAGAAGAGCATCGAATAAGTAGACGTGGACTGGCACCTCTCTCATGGCCTTGTGGATATCGTGCTTCCTCTTCCTGCGCATGAGCTCCTGGAAGGGCCTTAGCTCTCCCGTCTCCGGGTCAACAGCCACTATCTCACCCTCTACAATGGCTTTCCCAGCTTTGATACCCTTCCTAGCCATCTCAACAACGTCGGGGTACATCCTGGTTATGTTCTCCAGGCGCCTAGAGAAGATTATGATGTTGTCGCCATCCTTATGGATTTGAGCCCTCTCACCATCATACTTATACTCTACTAGAGCCTTCCCGCCAACTTTCCTCAGTATCTCAGCAGGATCCTTACCCCTCTCGGCAAGCATAGGCCTAATGGGGATCCCGACCTCGGGTTCCACGCCCCTAAGCGCGTCGATGCCTAGACTAGCTACTATCCTAGCTATATGACCCAGATCGGCCCTGAGATTGTAGGCCCTCTCTATCACTGGCCTAGCGTGAGCCCCTCCGCCGAAGGCGAGCGCCAGGGCGTCGAGCACGGTAGCATCGCCCACGCCAAGCCTGAGCCTCCCCTCTATAAAGCGGACGATGTACTTTGCCTCCCTGGGATCGGCGTCGGTCAGGAGCCCAGCTATTAGTTTAAGCTTTATGTCTCTGCTCCCCTCTCCCTGGGCGAAGGCTACCCGAAGGAGGGTATCATAGACCCTAGATACCGTCAGCTTAGTCTCGCCGCCCTCCATGAACGCCATTAGACCTGTTGAACGCCTAGCCTTACTCCTGTACTCTCTAGCAAGTCTTTCCGCCACGAGCCCAAGGTCGCCCAGACTCTTGTAAAGGCTCTCCACCCTAGACTCGCTCACCTTATAAGCAAGGCTGATCGCTTTTACAAGTAGCTTCTCCCCCACGCCTAGCTCGGGGAGGCCCTTCCAGTCGGGGGCTAGCCTCCCCTGGATCATGTACACTACCTTGTCTATTACATCGACAGGCGTTCGTTTGAAGAGCCTAGCAAGTAGCAGAGTCAGCTGCGTCCTAGAAGTAATGCGCTCCATAGCCTCGAAAGCCTCTGCCACAACACTAAATTCTAAGTCGGCCAAGGGGGATTAGCACCCCTCCTCAAGCCCATCTACCACTATATTAGCCTATAGCGGGTGAAACTCTATCTACGCGGCGGCGATGAGAAAACCCGGCAAGACCGAAGGCCCCCAAGGGTGAAGACGGGGGGGCATGTGTGGGGAAGTCGGGGTTTTACGAGCCGCCGCTCCCAATTCCTATGTATAAAGGGCGGGATGAAAGGGCCGACATAGGCTGAAGCCGCCCGGAGGGTGATGCTCCTAAAAGCCTCATGCCCCCGGGCGGCAAGGGATGTGGGGTCAATGGGTTGACCGCCTCCCTTAAGGGCCTATGCGGCACCAAGCTAAGGTACGACGCTGGCCTATCGGAGGACCTAGAAGCCAGCAGCGGCCCCCTCTGCAGCCTGCTTAAGAGTCTGACTAGACCGCCGCGGCGACTCTACATACGTGTCAACACCATCAAGATCAGCGTAGAAGAGATGCTGACTATACTCGAGGAATCAGGTTACGAGTTCAAGGTAGACGAGGACATTCCAGAGGCTCTATGGCACCCAGTAGAGGGCCCCCTCGAATGGGAGTTGAAGGGCAAGAAGGTTGTAAGTGATAAGATAGCGGCAGAGTCTGTGCTAATGGGGAGCGACCTCTACGCTCCAGGAGTAATAGATGCTGACTCAGTGGAGCCAGGCGACGAGGTAGTAATTGTAGCCCCCGACGGAACCCCTGTAGGAGGCGGCATAGCAGTAATGAGCCACACAGAGATAATAAACAGGAGGCGAGGCCTTGCAGTCCGCGTCACGAAGCCCCTCTGGCGCGCTCCCCGGACCGGCGATCTACCGGGGAGGAAGGAAGGGCTATTCTATGGGCAGAGCATAGCAAGTATGCACGTAGCTAGGGTGCTAGACCCCAAGCCCGGCTGGACAATAGTGGATATGACTGCGGCTCCTGGAGGGAAAGTAAGCCACGTAGCCCAGCTAACCGGCCCGAAGGCAAGGATAGTAGCAGTGGACAGGCCCAGTAAAACAGGTAAACTAAAGGAAAACCTGGAGAGGCTAGGCATTACATGGGTTGAGGTAGTGGCTGGAGATAGCCGCAGGTTAACAAGGTTATATCCCGGGCTAGAGGGCAGGGTAGACGCAGTCATAATAGATCCACCATGCACTAATCTAGGTGTGATACCCAAGGTCTTCGACAACAAGTCTATGGCGGACGCCGTGAAGCTAGCCAGATACCAGTGGGGCTTCATCGCGGAGGCGGCTAAGCTACTAAAGCCGGGAGGCATACTATCATACAGCACATGCACCCTTACAAGCGTAGAAAACGAGGCACAGGCAATTAGAGCCCTAGAAGAGCTAGGATTCAGGCTACTCCACGTCAGCGAGTGGGGCGTGAAGCCCCGCAAAGCCAGGTGGAATGGCATCGGCGTCAGATTCGAGCCACACAAGGCCCCTGTAACGGGCTTCTTCATAACGCTGCTAGAGAAGACGCGCAGCTAGCCCTTTCCACGCAGCCTCCCGGCACCCCTATACCTTATCCTATAGACCTCGAGGCCCGCGGAAGACGCGGCCCTAGCAAGGGCGTTATCATCCGTAGCCACTGCAACCCTCGCTTCGCCCTCCGCCAACTCCAGTGCAACGGCTAGCACCTCAAGGTCGACCCTGCTTAATCTGCCAGCTACGCCCGCTCGCCTAGCTACCCTCAAGGCCGCCTTCAGGCCCTCGCCACCAGGCTCTACTACCTCTAGCTTACCGCTAGACAACAGGAAGTCAAGCCCCATGCGGCTCCTCTCGTCCCTAACCTCGTCGAGCACGCCCTTCGCGGTTACGAGCTTGGCGTTCATAGAGAGGGCAGCCCACGTCAGCAGAGCACCGGTATCAAGCACTATAACAGGGGCGCCGCTACCAGTAGGTGAGGAGCCTCGTGTAGAGCCTCTCATAGTAGTTCTCCCACCACCTGAACCTAGCTATCCTAATAGGCCTGCCGCACTTCCTAATAGAAACCATGGACCCAGGGTCGACGTCGTAGCCTGCCTGACCGTCTATGCTAACGTGGACAGGATTACTATTGAACTTAACCTCGATATCGACACTAGCATTATCGGGTAGCACGATAGGCCTCAAGTGGAGCTGGACAGGGTTCAAAGGAGTAACCACGAGAACCTCAAGACCAGGATCCACAATAGGGCCCCCCGCACTCAGGCTATAAGCAGTGCTGCCGGCGGTAGTCGAAACCACAACGCCATCCCCATCAATACTCATGGCAGGATCGCCATTAATCAAGACGTTGAGCCTGACGAGCTTAGCTTTTATAGCGACTAGCGCGGCATCATTGAATAAGCACTCCTTAGGCTCTCCCTGAATGTACGCCCTATAACGTGGATAGACGAACACGCGGTAATTACCTTGCAGGAAGTCCACAAGCCTCTCCTCGGCCTCATACCTCTCAACATCCAAGAGGAACCCGCGCTTACCAGCTTTAACCGCCATAAAGAGAGGGTCAACGCCCTCTCCAAGCCTCATGAACGTCCGGAGAAGCGTGCCATCACCACCAACCACTACTACTCGATCGGGGCTCCACTCCTCAATATTAAACCTAGGATTATCCGGGAGAAGCTCAGGCTCGCTACTAACCTCTACATAAACCTTATAACCCTCCCGTTCAGCACGCCTAGCAAGCCTAACTGCAATACCCTCGGCAATCTCGCTGCCACGCTTAACGACTAATCCAACATCGCCGCCCACGAGGCCACCGCCCCCTCCACACGCATTATTCAACTCTCAGCGAGAGGAAAGGGCAGAGCTATAACAGCAAGCAGTCACATACCCGTGGATTCAGAGCAGGGGAATCACGTAGGGTCAAGCTGCTGTCGAGAGGACACAGGTGGTTCCAAGGCTTCACAACTTATCTCGAGCCGAGGCTGCTATGAACGTGCATGCTGCACCCAGCGTTTACAAGATCCTAAATCCTGGTATACCTGACGGGGAAAGGCTCTCCGGGGGAACTTGGCGCTACTCATTAGCGTTTTATCCCTGGGGGCTGCCCGGTTTAGCTGGGTGCGGAGCAGTTCCTCTTTTCCCTGGAGGGGGTGCATGGAGGTAGAGGTGATGGATGCAATCGCTGTATGCGGGTCTCGACATCGGAACTACAAGTTCTAGACTGCTGTTATTCAGGGAAGACTTCACCGTGGAGGCGCGCTTCGTTACAGCTTCCCCCTTAGAGCTTGGATTATCAGGGGCCTTCCATAACGGTTCTCGCCTCATCGAACTGGCTCATTTCCTTGCCGGAAAAGCTGTGGGTATGGGCGCTAGAGGTATTGGCGTTGCTGTCTACAGGGCTAGCATTGCCTCGTGGCTGCCAGGCCTCGAGGAGATCGGAGTCGTCACTCTATGGCTCGATTATTCCGTGAGGGCTAGTGCGTGGAGGGGGGCTTTCGAGCGCCCCCTTATGCGCGTTATATCTAAGCTTCCTCTTCTGCGCAGGTACTCGTCGCCCTTGAGCCCCCTCCCCCTCCTTCTCGTGGAGTCATCTAGGAGGCGGGGCTGGAGGGTCTGGAGCGCTGATGCCCTCATCGCTGAAGGGATCACGGGTAGATACGTTACTGAGCCGGTCAACGCTGGCCTGCTGGGAGCCTTTAACCCGTTAACCGGCAAGAGGTCGGTGCTCTACAGGCTTCTAGGCTATAGTGGAGAGGCTCCCAGCCTCGTGTTGCATGACGAGGTGATAGGAGAGTATGAGGGTGTAAGTATTGCTGGGCTAGTAGCTGATCAGCAAGCCGCTTTCCTGGGCTCAGGCTGTCTAGGCGGGGGCTGCGCATCACTAGTACTAGGCACCGGATTCTTCGCTCAGGCAGCAGCTAACCCCTGGAGGGCGGCTTCTTCTAGCCTAGCTATACCGGTGCCGTGCCTAGCAGCGTCAACAGGATACACGGGCTGCATAGAAGCCATGGGGCCCGGATTGGGGGTGACTCTCAGGGACGCCGCTGCTCTTGCCGGGGGATACGAGGAGCTAGAGGAGATAGCCCGCGGCGGCTGCCCCTTCAGGGAGACAGGAATTATGCTGCCCTACCTGCCAGGCGCCCCTGTGAAGCCATGGCCGCCGAGAGCCCTGCTGAAGCCCACACCGGGCCCCCCAGGGTCTAGGGGGCTAATATGCGCCATGATAGGAGGCCTCATCGCGGGCCTCTCAGCGGTGATAGAGGATGTCATACGCGTCACGGGGATCAAAAGGTTCCGCGCAGTAGGAGGCGCCTCCAGGGCGTCTTGGCTCCTTGAAGCTGCTGCAAGGCTCAGCGGCGCCACAATAGAGGCCCTTCACGGCGTCGAGGCGGGCGCCCTCGGCGCTGCACTCCTAGCGGGGCTTGCCCTGGGAGACCTGAGCATCAGAGATGTGAAGCAATTCACCCCGGGCGATACAGGAGCTACATATGAGGGGGACGGTCTTGGAGGTGTCCTGCAGGATTGGATAGCTGTCCTAAAGGGGGAACCCGCAAGCTTCTACGACGCCTTACCGAGGCTCTTGGAGAAGATAGAGTCCTCGCTGTAGAGCCTAGACTCGGAGGGCTCGCTGACCCTAGAGAGCCTCCTCTAGACTTCTGGCCTTTCACCGCCAGGCTACTAGCCGGCGGGGCGAGGCTCCCATGCTACATAGTGGTAAAGCCGCGTGGCCCCGAAGAGGTAGTCGAGGCTGTGAGGGCTGCAGAGGCTGAGGCAGCGTGTCTCCATCCCTGGGGTAGGGGCTCTGGCGTCCTAGGGGCGTCGCTGCCGCCGCCCGACTGTGCTATTCTAGATCTCAGCGGCATAAACGAGGTAAGGGTAGACGCAGATGCTCAGCTAGTGGAGGCTGGCGCCGGGGCTACACTTGAAAGCATAGATCTCGAGGCCTCGAAGCACGGGCTTATACTGCCCTTGAGGCCTCAGAGCATTAAACTTGCTAGTATTGGAGGCGCTACGCAGACGCTCGCCTCCGGCTGGCTACAGCCGGGATACGGTAATATTGAGGACGCGATACTCTACGTAGACCTGGTGTATGGCGGGGGCCGTATGTACAGGATTGGCTCGCCTAGGAGCCCTCGAGGGGTAGAGGCTCCCCTCCACCCCGCAGCCGTGCTAGGAGCCGAGGGCGCCCTTGGAGCTGTGATCAAAGTAGGAGTGAAACTTAGGCGCTCTCCAGGCGGGGTCGCTGCTGGAGCGTACAAGTTCGACTCGATCGAAGCAGCTCTCAGCGTCGCCAGAGAGCTGATACAATGGTCTCCCCCAGCGCTCCTTAGGGTTTTCGATGAGAGGGAAGCGAGCGTCATGCTGGGCGTGGATTCAGCTGTGCTAGTCTACCAGTACTACGCTATAGACGCTCAAGCAGCAGAGTCTCTCGCTGACGCTGCAGGACGCCTAGCATCAACCCTAGGGGGCAGGAGGGCTAGCGACTCGCTAGTTGAGAGGTTTCTGAGAGAAAGGGGGAGGTACTCGGAGCATCTTGAAGCCCTTGCATCCGCCGGGCTAGTAGTAGATACCATCGATCTAGCAGCCACATGGAACGTGCTGCCGAGGCTGTGGAAAGAGGCATTGAAGACCTTGGATGGGACTAGTGGAGTAGTAGCCGCTATGGCCCATGCAGGTCACTTCTACCCGGGAGGCGGGGCCCTCTACATAATAGTCGTCGCCGAGAGCCTTGGACCCCTCGCCTCGGCATGGCGCGGGGTTATGGAGAAGGCGACTAGTCTGGGGGCAGCCATAACCCACCACCACGGCGTAGGCAGGATGAAAGTTAGATGGGCAGCTCTAGCTTCCAAGGACTCCCTTGAAGCCCTATGCAGGCTGGCAGAAGCGCTTGACCCTAAGGGCGTCTTCAGGGGCTCGCCGTTGAGGCGCTACTGCGGGGGCTTAAATTGCCTCTCAGAGCATCAGTAGTAGGCGCCGGCGTTGTAGGCCTATACACCGCCCTAGCGCTAGCAGGGCTGGGCTATGAAGTTGTAGTATATGAAGCCGTTGAACCCGGAGCTGGAGCCTCGACGAGGAACGCTAACGTGCTTCATGTAGTGCAGCCGCCGCCTGGCAGGAACAGGAGGAGACTCGCACGGGCTGGTGCACGGCTTCACAGGATATGCGCGGAGAGGCTAGGATACACCATAATGGAAACCAGGCTGATCATACCAGCTCTTACGCCGATCGAGGAAGCCATGCTGCCGGTGCTGGGCGCCGCGTTGAAGGCGCTGGCGCCACATGCCACGGTAAAAATACTAAGCCGTAGCCAGGCCCTCAAACTGGAGCCAGCCTTGACTCGCTTAACAAGAAGAGCAGTCATGGTAGACGGATACGGGGTAGTTGATTCGCGGGAGCTGTTGAAGACGCTTGTAGAGGCTATAGGTAGTACGGGCTCGCAAATACTCAAGGGCACGGTATCTAGAATAACCCCTAGAGGGCTGCAGTTCGGCGACGGCACGCTGGAAGAGGGGTACAGTATAGCGGTAAACGCTGCCGGGGAGGGGGCTGCACGCCTCGCGGAAGCCTCCGGAGCAGGCAGCTACAAAGTAGACCTAATAGGGGGTATTATGAAGCTCTACAGCGGGCCAAGCCTCGAATCAATCATAGCTCCCTTCCCCAGGCCGGGCCCTGGGAAGGGGGGCGCCTTGATCCCGCAGCTAGACGGCAGGCTCCTAGCAGGACCCAGCTGGGGAAGCCCTAAGGGTGGCCTGTGGAGGCGTTACTTCAGGCTTCTATCTGAGCCCCCGGAGAGGCAAGTAGCCGAGGTGAGAGGAGTAAGAACGGTGGCTAGGAAGAGAGACTTCATATTGACTACACAGTATACTCCCGGCTTGAGGGCTGTGCACCTGATAGGTATAGAGAGTCCCGGGCTGACGGCCGCACCCGCGCTAGCGGTCGAGGTGCTCAAAGCACTGGGGTTTAAAGATAATGAGTTCTGCGGCATGCGATTATGAAAAACCCTGAAACGGCACAGACCTGGTAGCGGGCCTCGAGGTCCACCTTCAGGGGTGCAGGGTGATTCTAGTCATGGAGTTCCCTTCTAGAGAGTTCGCTGAGGCTCTCTGCAAGGGTCTCAACGAGAGCGGGGAGTATAAGAGGTATGCGAGGGGGTGGAGGTGGCCTATACTATTCAAGGTCGAGGGAGGCCCTGGGTTCATACTAGATCTGCACGAGGGTGAGTGCAGGGGTGTTAAGTGGTTCGACGACGCTTCTCAAGCCACAGCAGATTACGTGCTCTCCGCGCCGAGGGATGTGTGGCTTAGCGTCATACATGGCGACTTGCACCCTATCAGGGCCATACTTTCTAGGAAGATAAAACTTGAGAAGGGGAGTTACACGACGCTTGCAAGGTATAGTATGGCGGCGACTGAGATAGTGAGGGTCGCTAGGAGCGTGCTGGGTAGCGGGTGAAGTCTATAACCTGCCTCCCCACCACCTCTCCTCGGTCAAGCCTTTCAATAGCCTCACTGGCCTCCTCCAAGGGAATCCTCCTCGTGACTATACTCCTATAATCTACTAGCCCTCTCCTGGCGAGTTCCGCCAGCTCCGCTACGTCAGTGCAGGTTCCCCATAGGACGCCGGCTATGAGGCGCTCGCCTAGTATCAAGTCTAGAGCCGGTAGGGGAGGGCCGAAGGGGCTACCTAGGCCGACCACCACGTAGATACCCCTCTTAGCTAGGAGGGGCAGGTAGGCCTCCATAGTCTCCTGGCTGCCCACTAGATCTATTATCGCCTTGAAGCCCCTACCTCGAGAAGCGCCTCTTAACTCGCTCTCTATATCTCCGACTTCTGAGGCGTTGACTAGGTGATCTCCTGGCCCCGGCTTGAATATCTTTGCCGCGAATTCCACCTTCTCGCTACTAATATCGACGCCGGTTACGTCGGCGTTTAACACTACTCTGGCTAGCTGGAGGGCGAAAAGGCCGACGCCGCCCAGCCCCACTACTAGCACTGAGTCGCCCGGCTCGACTCTCGTAGAGGCAGTCTTGACTGCGCGGTAGGCCGTAACCCCTGCATCGGTAAGTAGGCTGGCAGCAGCGAGGTCTTCTAGGCCTTCACCGGGTATGAGCAGTTTATAGTGTGGCACGTAGAGGTACTCTGCATAGCTGCCGGGAGTCTCGCTCAACCCCGGCCAAGCTGGCTCGTCGCAGAGCTGGTGAAGGCCTGCTAGGGTGTACTTATCCTCCCTCCTGCAGTACCCGCTGGCGCATACCAGGACAGGAGCCCCGGGCTTTACCCACTCAGGCACGCCCTCACCCGCTTCCTCGATGAAGCCGCTGGGCTCGTGGCCAAGTATCAAGGGAGGCCTAACTCCTAGGACAGCCTCAGCCTCGCCCCGCCATACGTGTACATCTGTGTGGCACACACCGCTACCAGCAACCCTTACAACTACGTCGTTCTCCCCCTTAACCCTGGGGGCCTCAACATCCTCTATACTCAAAGGGGCTAGGTACTCCCTAAGGACTGCAGCCTTCATAGTGCGGGTAGCCAGCAGGACCCACCTCCATTGATCCCCTCTCACGGGTGTACAGCGGGTTTAGCGGGCGGATGAACGTGGCTACCGAAGAACCGGGCAAGCCGGGCTGCGTGGCGGTAGATCCTAGGAGGGCCGAGGAGGCCAGGAGGATCCTGAAAGCGCTTGGACTAGCTGCTCCAGGCTACAAGGCGGCAAGGCTCGGCCGCAAAGTTGCATTCCCGGTTATCGACGCGGCCAGAGCTGTGGAGGCCCTTAGAGGCGCTGGAGTAGAGGCGGAGGAATGCGATGTAGGTTTCGAGGAGAAGAGGAGGCCTGGCGGGCTCAGGGGTAGAGGGCTCCCCCTCAGGGGCTACAGCCTGATAGGCGACATAGCTGTGTTCAGCTACACCCCTCGTCTCGGCCTCTCCCCCGACGACTATAGGGAGGCCGCAAAGGCGCTGATAGAGGAGCAGCCCAGAGTGAAGGCTGCATTTCTCAAGATGTCTACAAGCGGGGACCTGAGGGTGCAGAGGCTAATTCACCTGGCAGGCGAGAAGAGGACTAGTACAGTGCATAGGGAGCACGGACTAGAGTTCGAGGTAGACATAGCTAGGGTCTACTTCAACCCCAGGCTTGCCTTCGAGCACCGCCGGGTAGCAGAGTCCACGAGTCACGGCGAGAAAGTACTTGACATGTTCAGCGGCGTAGGAGGCTTTACAGTGCATATTGCAGCAATACGCAGAGCCCGTGTACTGGCGGTGGATCTAAACCCCTATGCAGCAGTACTAGCGGCAAGGAACATAGCGAGGAATAAGAGGAGGCTCCTGGGGGAGGCTGTAGCCGCTAGGGCTGACAGCATGGTGCTGCCAGAGATACTGGAGCCAGTGTTCACTAGGATAATAATGAATCATCCGACGAGGTCCAGGCTCTTCGCCGGCCCGGCCTGCAGGCTGGCAAGCCCCGGCGGAGCGGTTATACACTACTACACGCTAACCATAAGCTGTGGAGAAGCCGTGGACGAGGCTCTAGAGGCCTTCGCGAGTTGTTGCCGTCGTGTCGAGGTTGAAGGGTGTAGGGAGGTGCTCTCCTACGGGCCTGGGGAAGCGGTGTACGCGGTCGACCTGGTGGATAAAAAGCATGGCTAATCATGTATCTCCTCCTCGCCGGCGTGCTCGTGGTGCTTAACCTTAGGCTTGTAGCCCATCTCCACGGGCCTGAACCTCTCTTCAAGCTTCTTCAGCACGTCCGGTAGGGTGGTGTACTCCATCTCCTCGGGGCCGAGCCTGTGGGGCATGAAGGGGCCGTGCCTCCTCATGTAATCGGTTATGAACTGTGCGGTCCTCCTAGTCTCGTCGAATGCGGGGTCGTCGAATAGATCAGCGGGTCCTATTAGCTCGCCGTTCTTGATCTGGAAGCCTAGGGCTATCACTCTAGGCGGCCCGTCGAACCTAGTCACCTTACTATCCTTTAGGCCTACCGGCATCAATGGACCGTGGTGGCTGCCCCTCATCCAGCCGGCAACGAGGTGAGGGAAGCTGAAGGGCTCAAGAACCTCGCCTACAGCAGGGAACCCGCTCTGGGCTCTCACTATCATAACCGGGTCGTCTTTGCCGACGTAGCGGCCCGCTATGAGGCTCAGCCTCTCGCTGCTCACGACAGCGGCTATCTCTCGATCCCTCTTCCTGAAGACCCTCTTTATCACGTAGCGGCCTGGGGTCCCGATTAATGCTAGGATGTCGTACATCTCTTCGGGGGCCTTCATCTCCACGGCTTTACCTTCATAGACGTCTAGTATCTCGAATATGAAGCCGTCGTGGAGCCGCGGATCTATCACCAGGCCCGCAGTGTTGAAGGGGTCAGCGAATATCCTGAATAGCGGTAGGTTGAAGGCTCCCGGCTCGGTCTTGTCAGCAGCGAATACTACTATAGGCTCGCTCGGCCTCTCCACGAACTCCATCTCCGCGACTCCAGGGCCCAGACCCCTCACGTTACCGCTGAAGGCATCGCTTAGGAGGTCTTGCCCTGCGGCGTAGAGGCCTAGCTCCTTAGCCACCCTAGTAGCCTCCTTGAAGGCGTTCCACGCTAGCTCGTGGATCTCCGGGCTGTCTACCCCCTTGAAGTGAGTCATTATGAGTACTAGGTCGTCGCCAGCATTTGCTATGTAGAAGCTCTTTATCAGCCCCTTCTTCCTGGCCTCCCCGAGGACACGGCTAGCCGCCAGTATAGTATCGGGGTGGACTCTGTGATGGCCGGCGAGGCTGCCTATATCCGCCTTGATAACGCTAATAGTGGTGCGTCTACCCTCAGCCATTACTCACCAGCCGTTAACAATTGCGTCGCGGCCTGAGGCCTTAAACTTCTCAGCGTATTACAATTCACGTCATCCAATTATAGTGGGGCTGGTTGAGCAGGCGGAACAGGTTTTCCCGTAGTCTGCGCAAGAGATTCTACACTGGGGCTGTGTTGTCGCCGCCGCGGCCCAGGGGAGGCTCGGTATCCCGGTATCACAGGCTCATTCAAGAAATAGTGGCTTCATGGCTTGAGGGCCGCGGCTATGATGTAAGCCTTGAGGAGCCCCTGCCTGGAGGCCTCGTGGCCGACGTCTACGCTGAGAGCCCCTGGGGCACTGTCATAGTTGAGGTGGAGACGGGTTACGTTGCCCCGAGGGCGTTAATGGTCGCGGAGCACTACTTGGAAGGGAGGATAATAGGGAAGGCGTTGAAGTATAGCAGGTTTAGCGATGTATTCGCAGTGGCGGCTCCCAGCTATTATAGGCCTCCCATACCTGTGGAGGCATACAAGAGAGGTGGAGTGTTGCTCGTAGACGGCTCCTTCCTAGAAAAGGCGCTCCTAGCGGGGACAGCCTGGAGGGGAATAGCGCGTATAGATGCCGTGCTCGACGTTAACGTGGCTGAGAGGAGCGTCAGCGTGGTTCCTTTAAGCAGGAAGGGAGAGCACCTCTAGCACCTGCATAGCGTAGCGTGTATCAGCGTGGAGAGAGGGGCCGGGTTAGGCCGCATAGTATAAGCGGCGCGCCTTCTGCATCCTGTCAAGGTAACTACCTTCCTTGTTTATCCTCGGCCTCCCAGTTTCATCATCCTTCCTAACAGTAACCCCGAGCTCCATGAGGAGGGCGTTCATTCCCCTCCATACCGGCTGCGGCGTGTTCACGTGGCCTCTCACTCCGGGCTCGCCTGTCACGAGTATTATCCTGTCGCTGACATAGTCCAGGAGCATGAGGTCGTGCTCTACTACAAAGGCCGTTGATTCCCTCACCTCTATTAATCTCCTAATCACCCTTGCAATGCTCACCCTCTCCTCCACGTCCAGGTAGGCGCTGGGCTCGTCCAGCAAGTAGATGTCCGCCTCCTTGCTTAGCGCAGCGGCCACAGCGACCTTCTGCAGCTCGCCCCCGCTTAGAGTCCTGACTCTCCTGTCGAAGAGCCTGTCGAGCCTCAGCTTCTTCACTAGCTCCAAGTAGAGCCAGCTCCCGGGTGCAACACTCTCGGGGTTCACAGCCCTAAGCAGCTCGAAGACCGTGGTGTCGGGCAGGCTCTCCGGGCTTATGTACTGGGGCTTATAGCTTACTGTCAACTCGCCATACGCATACACCGAGCCCTCGACGGGCTTCAACACGCCTGCCAGTGTCTTGACGAACGTAGTCTTACCGATTCCATTGGGGCCAGCGATACCTATTACCTCACCCTGGTAGGCAGTGCCCTCTTCAGCCTCCAGCGTGAAGCCGTCAAGCTTTACCAGGAGCCTAGTCCACCCGGCTACCGGCCTCGGAGGCTTCTGGCTGCCTGCAACCTGCTGAGGAGCCTCACCCTCCACGTGCTTGCGGAACTTTATAGGCTCCTTCCTCAGCCTGATGTTCTCTGCAGGCAGGTAACCTTCGAGGAACCGGTTGATACCGGCCTTAGTTGCGTATGGCTTCGAAACAATGCCATAGACCCCGGGCTCGCCGTATATTATGTGGACAACATCGCTCAGGTAGTCCAGCACTGCTAGGTCATGCTCAACTACTAGGACGTAGCGTCCGGGACTGGCGGTGCGGCTTATAAGCTTGGCCATCCTAATCCTCTCCCTCACATCAAGATAGCTGCTGGGCTCGTCGAAAACGTAGACGTTAGCGTCCTTGCTGAGAGTAGCTACTATGAGTAGCTTCTGCAGCTCGCCCCCGCTTAGCTGCCTCACATCGCGGTCGAACACCTTATCCAGGCCAACCTCCCTGGCCAGGTCGAGGGCTACTCCCTTCTCGTCAGCCCTAGCCAGGAGATCCTTCACCCTACCCTTAACCCGTCTAGGCACAAGCTCGACATACTGAATCTTATGAGCAACCCTCAACTCCTTATTCAGGAGCCTCTTAAAGTACAGGTGGAGCTCGCTGCCGCGGAACCTTCTCAGAACCTCGTCCCATCCAGGCTCCTCACCCTCCACCACGCCCAGGTTCGGCTTAACCTCCCCAGCCAGAATCCTCAAGGCCGTAGTCTTCCCGGTACCATTCTTACCCAGAAGCCCAACGACCTTGCCCTCCTTAGGCACCGGGAGCCGGTAGAGCTTGAAGCCATTGACTCCATAACGGTGGACAGCCTCCTCCTCAAGCTCCCTAGGCAGGTTAACAATGAATATCGCGTCGAAGGGGCAAGCCTTGACGCATAGGCCACAGCCTATACACGCATCCTCATATATAACTGGCTTGCCCCTCCTAGCCATATCAGCCTCTATGGCTACAGCTCTCCCAGTCTTATTTACCGGGCAAACACTAATACACTCATAGCTACACTTCTTAGGCTTACACGTCTCGTAATCAATGACTGCTAGCCTAGCCTTCAACTCGCTCATAGCAGTGAGGCCACCCCCTAGGGAGGGAGAAGCGTTGACCCCCGGCGGCGTTAAACACTAAAATAAACTGGGTCACCGGGGGGAGACTGGGAAGGGGGAGGGGAAGGCTGCTCCCTCGCCAGGCCCAGTGTATGTAGGGTTGTTCTTCTTTACTGCTTCTTGAAGTTGTACTCTTTGCTCTCGCCGGGCTTTAGTATGTCCACTCTGGTTGGCAGGCACTTATCCTCTACTAGCTTCTTGAACTCCTCGGGGTCGCCGTAGAGTAGGGGGAATGTGCCGTAGTGCATTGGTATCGCCACCTTTGGCCTCACTAGCTCGACGGCCTTGGCGGCTTCTACGGGATCCATGGTAAAGTGGCCTCCTATGGGTAGCATCGCTACGTCGGGCTTGTAGATCTCCCCGATAAGCCTCATGTCCATGGTCACGCCGGTATCGCCTGCGTGGTAGAAGGTTCCGTCCTCTGTTATCAATACAATGCCTGCAGCTACCCCTACTCCGCTATGAGTAGCCGAGGTGAAGGCTACCTTCAGTTTGAGATCATCTAGTTTCACGGGGCCTCCTATGTTGGCGCCTATGATCCTGTTCTCGTTGAATAGATCATCTTTACTTACGCCCAGCTCCTTTGCCAGACTCTCCGCTATCATGTCTGCAACCTCGTAGACAGCTAGGATCTTGGCGCCAGGGTTGTTCTTAGCTATGGCTACGGTATCCCCTACATGGTCGAAGTGGCTGTGACTCACGACTATTAGTTTCACGTCCTTAACGTCATCAGGCTTCACGGGGCTCTTAGGGTTGCTGAGCCACGGGTCAATCAGGATCTTCACACCGCCGACCTCTAGCTGGAAGGCTGCGTGGCCGAAGTACGTGAGGACCGCCACTCTCCTTCCACCTCATAGTACGTCATAGTCCCCTACGGGTCTCTTTAAGGTTTAGCGGGTCTCTACTCTTAACGGGCGCCTGGAGGGCTGAAATAGAGTGGCCGCGGGGGAGCCGCCGGAGGACCTGTTAAAGGCTGGCTCGGTAGCCGCGAAGGTAAGGGATCTTGCTCCGTCGATCGTTAAGCCTGGAGAGTCTTGTAGGAGGATCTGCGAGTACCTTGAAGACGAGACTAGGAGGCTGGGAGCGCAGCCAGCCTTCCCCTGCAATATATCTATTAACGAGGTAGCAGCTCACTACACGCCAGGCCTGCGAGACGACTGCATAATCCCCGATGAGGGCCTTGTCAAGGTAGACGTCGGAGCCTCTGTTGAGGGCTACATTGCAGATACCGCGCTCACCGTAGTGGTAGGCGATAGGTGGAGCAGCCTCGCCGAGGCAGCCCGCGAGGCGCTAGAGGCTGTCACTAAGATCCTCAAGCCAGGCATGAGGCTCTACGACATAGGAAGGACCATCGAGGTCACAGTCAAGCGTAGGGGGTTCAAGCCTGTGCGTAACCTCTCAGGCCACAGCATAGATAGATACCGCATCCATGCCGGCCTAGTGGTGCCTAATCATGCAGATAGAACGGCGTGGCTCCACCGCTTAACCCCGGGCCTTACAGTTGCTGTAGAGCCATTCGTCACCAATGGGAGGGGCTTCGTCAGGGAGGCGTCAACGGTGAATATCTACGCCTACACTGGTAGAAAGCCTAAGACTCCCTTAACTAGTGAGGAGGAGAAGCTGCTATCTGCGGTGGTCGAGAGATTCAAGACTCTACCATTTACTCTCAGGTGGCTAACTGACGTGATGCCTGTGGATAAGCTGGAAACTGCTGCCAGGGGGTTAACTGTAAAGGGCCTGCTCCACGGCTATCCAGTTCTAATCGAGGCGGGCAAGGGGATGGTAGCCCAGTACGAGCACACCTTCTACGTCTCAAGGGATAGGGTATACGTGGTGACTCTGGAGGAATAATAAGGTTTGAAAGGGCCTCGCTGCCCAGCCGAAATGATATCCTGGGAACTGGGTGTCCGCTAGTGACGGAGCATGCCCCGGGCGCGGGACTAGCAGACTGGATCCAAGCGATAAGCCAGCTGCTGCTTCTGCTAATCTTCATAGCACTCTTCATGGGCTTAAATCAGAGGATACAGATATATATGTGGAGCCGCGACATAAGAGCCAAGCTAGTAGTGCTCCAGGGCATGGCAGAGGAGGCCCGTAAGAAAACCCTGGACTATATGGTGGCGAATGGAGCCAAGAACCCGGAGTCACTCCTATCAAGGATACTAGACTTCTTCGTGATAATGCCTGTAGACATAGAGCCAGTCGACATAATAAAGAGGCTCGACCATCTAATAAATGTGAGGAGAAGGAGGTTCAAGGAGGAATTCGAAATGGCACTGCCAGACGCCGACCTAGTAGCGAGGAGTAAGGCAGAGACAGCAGCAGAAATAGCGGGAGCACTAAACCTCATTTACAAGATTGTACGACACCTGCTAATCACGGGCGAGAAGACCAGGAACTGGATACTCATAATGCAGCTACAACTCCTTATGCCAATGATAATGAAGATCGCCGACACATATAGGAAGGCGCTAAACGATTTCCTCAAGGGAGTCCCTATAGGCGATGCTGCAGGCCCCATAGTAGCGCTCCGCCTAGCAGGCCCTGGGGCCCGCTGGGAGCGTGTAGACGATGAAACCGTCGCCGCCGAAGTAGACTTCGAAGGTAGGAGGCTTGTCCTGGTAAAAGCGGAGGGCCCGATGAGCACTGTAGGCAAGCCGGGCGCAGCAACGGAGAAGGTAGTGAAAAAGCTGATAGAGGAGGGTAGAAGGCCTGGCCTCATGATAACTGTGGATGCAGCGCTTAAGCTGGAAGGCGAGGAGACAGGAAGCATTGCAGAGGGTGTGGGAGCAGCAATAGGAGACATCGGCCCCGAGAAGATACGATTCGAGAGGATAGCGGCCGAGCACGGAATACCGCTTAGAGCCGTCATAGTTAAGATGTCTATGGAAGAGGCAATACTAGCTATGAATAAGAAGATATTCCAGGGCGTGGAGAAGGCTGTGGAAAGGGTGAAGGACATTATTAGGAAAGAGACGAGGCCGGGTGACACGGTAGTTGTAATAGGAGTAGGCAACACAGCGGGAGTCGGGCAATAGAGGGGGGTGGCAGGCGGGGTGCCGGTGAGCCCGGCTAGCCTGGAATGGCTTCAAGGTCTCCTCTTCATAGTAATGGTTGTACTGACTCTGATACTTGTACTCAGGCACATGGCGGAGGCTAGGGGCATGCAGAGGCAGGTGGGTGAGAGGAAGTTCTATACGGTGGTTGAATGCAGTGGTGGCGAGGAGGGGGCTAAGAGGGTTACCAGAGAGTACCGCGAGGGAGATTACGTCGGTAAACTAGTCGAGGGTGACTGCGGCGGACAGCCCGGCTATATAGTAGGTATCTATGCCGAGGAGCCGGAGAAGCCTAAAAGTAAGGGCTTCCTCCCCTGAGGCATGGGGCTTAGAGAGTTTAAGACTCCTCGGGCCCGCCTGAACTATAAACCACTTTGGGTGCCCGGGTAGTGGCTAGGTACGTTGTTACCAGTGCATGGCCATATGTAAACACGGTTCCTCATCTAGGCAACCTGATAGGAAGCATCCTAAGCGCTGACTTCTACGCTCGTTACCTAAGGCTTCGGGGCCACGACGTTGTCTTTGTTAGCGGCAGCGACGAGCACGGAACGCCCATAGAGCTTGAAGCAAGGAAGCTCGGAGTACATCCTAGGGAGCTAACTGATCAGGTTCATGAGTATGATGTAAGCATGTGGAGGGAGTGGAGGATAAGCTTCGATAATTATAGTAGGACTGAGAGCCCGGTGCATAAGGGGTTCGTTATAGAGTTCATGAAGAAGCTCGAAGCCAACGGCTACATATTCCCGCAGGACGAGGTTCTACCGTACTGTGAGAACGATAATATATTCCTCCCAGACAGGTTTGTAGTGGGGAAGTGCCCTTATTGTGGCTACGAGGCTGCTAGAGGTGATCAATGCGATAAATGTGGTCGCCTACTCCACCCAACGGAGTTGATAGATCCGCGCTGCGCAATCTGCGGTTCTAAGCCTGTATTGAAGACTAGCAGGCACTGGTTCATAGACCTCAGAAGGGTCCAGGAGAGGCTGCTAGAGTGGCTTGTTAACCACGAGGAGTTGCCTGATAATGTTAAGAATTATAGTGTTGCCTGGGTTAAGCAGGGGCTAAAGCCTAGAAGCATCACTAGGGATACGAGCTGGGGGATACCCGCTCCCTTTGAAGGTGCAGAAGGCAAGACCATTTATGTCTGGTTCGACGCGCTCCTGGGCTACGTAAGCGCCACCAAGGAATACTTCATACATAGAGAGGGAGATGAGGAGAAGTGGAAGCAGTACTGGTGGAACAGTGAGACCCGGACAGTGTACTTCATAGGCAAAGACAATATCCCGTTCCACGCGATCATACTGCCAGCACTCTTCCTAGCCAGCGGGGACCCCTACGTGCTACCCTGGAGGATAAGCGCCACAGAGTACCTCATGTACGAGGGGAAGAAGTTCAGCAAGAGAGAGAGAATCGGGGTATGGATAGATGAGGCGCTAGAGATAGCACCAGCAGACTACTGGCGCTGGGTGCTCGCGAGACTCAGGCCAGAAACCAGGGATCAGAATTTCACGTGGACAGAATTCTACAGGATAATCAATAGCGAGCTAAACGACGACATAGGAAACTTCGTGCACAGAGTACTAAGCTTCATAGACAAGAGACTAGACTCCAAGATACCAGAAGTAGACCTCCAAGAGCTACCCGAGCCCGAGAAGAAACTACTCGAAGACGCCGCAAAAACCGCTTGGAAAGCCATTGAGGAACTCGACTCAATAAGGATAAAGAGAGCAACAGACGAAATACTAGAGGTTGCACGCCTCGGCAACAAGTATCTAAACGACAGGCAGCCATGGAAGCTAATGAAGGAAGAGCCGGAAGAGGCTAAGGCGAGCCTCTACGCAGCAGCAAATCTCGCAAAAACCCTAGCACACCTGCTAGCTCCCTTCATGCCAGACGCCGCCCAAAGACTGTGGGAGATGCTAGGCTACCAGGGAAGCGTACATGAAGCTATATGGGACGAGTGGCTAGACAAACCCCTACAACCAGGACAAAAACTCGGGAAAGTAGAGCCGCT
>JALTZJ010000016.1 GCA_027046245.1 Acidilobaceae archaeon | reverse complement strand
TGTCAGGCCCGAACCGCCCCGGGGTACCCTGCCCCGGGGGGCCCTCGGGCCTCCATCTCTAATCGTAATCCGGCCGCCCCCGTCCCCCCGGGGATCCCGTGTTTCCCCGGGGGTTCTGGGGTGGCGGCCGTGTCTCTCTGTTAGGTTTTCTGGGGGTTATAATGGTTGCGGGGTGGGGTGTCTCCATTGTCACGGGCGTGGGGTAGTACCTTGTAGTGCTTCCGGGGGTGTATTCCTCTGGTGGTTGACGCGCGGAATACCCTAAGGGATCCCGGGGGGTTGAGGAGGGGGTTCGCTGTGGGTGAGGGGGCCTCGGCTGGTTGATCCCTCGCCACCGCCCCTCGGGGAGTGGTTTAACGGTGCTGAGGGGCTCTGTGTGTCCGCTATCTTCCTCACTGGCCCCTTATTCTGGTCTTGTTTTTGTTTAGTTTTCTTAGCGTTACTAGTTCGACTGCTTCTTTTGCGAGTAGTCGTAGGGCCTTGTGCGGCCCTTCTTCGAGGTATGCCTTGTATATTGCTTCCCAGTCGAGGCTGAGGAGTACTAGTGTTACTGCTATGCTGAAGGCTGTGCTGCCTAGTACTATTATTGCTAGGGCTTCTATTCCTCCGTTGAGCGTGTAGACTATAGCGTCTCCTACTAGCAGGTCTACTACGTTCTTGTATACCCTGCCCATTATGTAGGCGAACGCCACCAGGAATATCTTGCCCGCTGTTACTGAGAGTGCGAAGAGTGGAAGGCTGAAGCCCGCGGCCCCCAGGGGTATATATACTATGTCGTCTGGTAGTGGGAGGCTCGCCACCAGGAAGACTGCAACCGCCAAGCTCAGCCTCGCCTTCCTGCTCCTTGCCATTATGCCCGCAGCGTACTCCCTCGCCCTCCGGCCCCTGGCAGTTCTAGCCGCTATGTAGCTCGACAAGGCGAAGAGAGCCACCTTCCCGAGGCCGGCGCCGAGGCCCGCGAATATGAGGCCTGTGTATGCGGCGAACTTGTCCTCAACTAGAGCAGCATACGTGCTGACAGCAGTCAAGTAGAACGCCGGCAGGAACGGGATAAGGTTATTTAGGAAGGAGAGGATGAGGAGCCCCACCGGCCCGTACCTCGCGAGATCCTCAAGCAGCGTCGCTGCATCCAACCAGCCACACCCTCAATCGCCGCCCCGGCGCCGACACCGTGGGGGTCAGCCTCGCCTTCACACCACACCCCCGGCCCCTAGGAGCCGGGTCGGGACGTCCCTGCCTCAACATCCCCCCTAAACCCTCAGGCCCCCCTAAGAGTATTAAGAGTGGGGCGGGCGCCGATGGGGTGGCTCGAAAGGGCCGACTAACCCGCCAAGCGCGGGTAGACGTGGGGAGCCCGCGCAGGGCCTGAGGCGCCACGCCCCCGTCACCAGGAGAAGACGGTTACCATTAACCACCCAGCTGGCTACATGGATTAGGATTCTGGCCCGCGGCTTCCCGGCGGCGGCGCGGGGGCGACGCGGGGCAGAGCCCCACCAGTGCCACCCCGGAAGGGGAGGAGAGGGATGAGCCCCCAGCCTCCAGCCGCGGGCACACCTCCACCCATTAGCCATCCAATAACACGTACCCCTCACCTGACTAGTACTAGCCTCTCCTCGTCTACCAAGCGGGCCGCTGCCAAGGCTAAAGCAGCGGATAGGAGAGCCTGGATGGCTACGTGGATAGTGCTCCTTAGTATATCCCCTAGCGCTGCATAGTAGACTGCGAGTGCTGCATGCGTGAATGGGATAACCTGTAGAAGTGTCTGCACGGGCGTTGGGAGGCTAGCGTAGTCCACCGCGAGGGCACTGCTAAAGACTATTATAGCTATTATCATTAGGAGGGCGCTCCCCGCCTGGGCACTCCTAATGCTCTCGCTCCTAGCGGCGACAACCGCTGCCATAGCGGTAGTCATGAAGACTAGTAGTACCACGCTTGCCAGCCATGAAGCCAGCACCGGGGCAGCCAGCGTGAGGCCCACGCCGGATATAGCGAAGAACGCTACAAGGGCTATACTATCAGCCACCGCGGCTCCGGTGCTAAGGACCACGCTGGCAGCCGCTTTGCCTAGCAGTATATCCCTGAGGCTGGCAGGCGCTAGGAGAAGCTTCTCTATAGTCCTCCTCTCCCTCTCACCCACTATAGCGTCACTCATGAACACCAGGGCAGGGTTTACAACGAAGAAGAGACTGAATATCAGGATCCTGGCGGTTACGGCCGCAGCGGGAGCCTCGGCGCCTGCTGGCGCGCCTCCGGCAGTGTGATACGCGAACTTAACCTCCAACGGGTTAAGCAGCCCCCTGGGATCAACCTCAACGCCAGCCAGAACGGCGAGCTCCTCCACCCTGAGAACAGCCACCTGGGACTCAAGCCGAGAGGCAGCCCTGAGAACAGCCTGCACGGCCTGCTCAGCCGCGACCACCCCCGCCTGCCTGCTGACCTCTAGAACCGCCACCCCATCCAGGCTTGCAAGCGCCTCGGTGAAGCCCTCAGGTATAACTATAACGACGTGGCTACCCTGCGCCTCCTCTAGGGAGCCCGCCACTAGCAGCTCAACCCTTACGCCCGCTAGCCCATCAAGCTCCTCTTCCAGATAACTAATAAATACCTCGGCCCCTTCGCCACCGTCTAAATCGACCACGGCCACCCTTATAGTCTGCACACTATACAAGCCCCCAATGAAGAGCGCGACTGCAGGGAGTATAATCAGGGGCATGAGTACTACGTAGGCTATAGTCTTGTAGTCCCTCGATAGATCAATTAACTCCTTCCAGAGCACGACCCTGAACCCGCTCAAGCCAAGCCACCCACGGCCCTCACGAAGGCCTCCTCAAGGCTCGAAGCAGAGAACCTGTCTAGAGCCTCGCCCACGCTGCCCTCGAAAACCACACGGCCCTCATGAATGAACGCAACCCTATCAGCAACCTCCTCGACACCGCGCAGCTCATGACTAGTTATTATAAACGTGGTCCCAGCACCCCGAAGAGAAGCAATAAGCCTCCTAATCCTGAAACTAGAGACTACGTCGACGCCGCTAGTAGGCTCGTCTAGCACAGCCAGCCTAGGGCGGTGCATGAGAGTCGCGGCGAGAAGCAGACGGCGCTTCATACCCTTACTATAACCCCCCGCCCTCCTCGAGAGCGCCTCCCTCGGGAGCCCACTCATATCAGCAGCCCTCTCAACCATCTCCCTAGCCTCATCCTCGCTAGAAGCATAGAGCCTAGCAAAGAAGAGGAGATTCTCGTATCCTGTAAGCCTAGCGTAAGGCTGCGCATCCTCAGGCAAATACCCTATGAACCTCTTAGCAACGTCCCAACCACGACCGCCTGGCTCCACCCCTAGAACCCTTACAGTGCCCCCCTCCGGCTTTAGGAGGCCTAGAAGCACCCTCACAGTAGTACTCTTCCCAGCTCCATTCAAGCCGGCTAAGACTAGCACCTCCCCCTCACGCACCGACAATGAAACACCGTTAAGCACCCTACGGCCACCAAGCGATTTAACCACCGATCTCAGGCACGCAGCGTAGCCCATACAAGAATTCTTGTCCAAGGGAACCAATGCCGTCACGCCACCCAGAGATACAAGCTAAGTGAGCCCTACACACCCAAGAATAAGATTACAGGGGCCCGAGGCCCCGCGTCTCCCGTGGCTATCAACACGATGCAGAGAGAAGGGAGAGGCGCTGCCGAGCAGTGGAGGTCACCGTGATGGGCGGCCTGGAAGGCTTCCTGGCCAAGTACGGTGAGAGGGGATACGCTGTTCTCAAGGCGATCCTAGATGAGGCTAGGAAGCCTGTGAAGGGCCCCCAGCTCGGCGATTTCAGCTATAAGGGCGTCAAAGCAAGGCTGGCCTCCTACGGGCTCGACTATAATCCTAGCCTGCTCCTAGCCAAGCTCGAGAAGGAGTACGGAGTCATAGAAACTAGCTACAAGAGCGGGGGGCAACACTGGTGGCGGATAATAGATTATAAGGCTATAGAGGAGGCCGTGAGGGAGTGGGAGGGCGTCGATGGAGAGGAGGAGCTTGACCCGCGTGCCAGGGTCCTGAGGATACAGTTTTACAGCCTTGAACCAGAGAAGCTCGCAACAATGCTTGCCAGAATGGAACGACAAGCCAGACTCTCGCGAAGAGACCGCACGCTCCTACGGAGGATAGCATTTGAGGTGCTACCCCTCATAGCCAGGTTCCTTGAGGAGGCTGAAGAGTACAGGGACGAGCTTGAGTACGAGGTGGAGCTGGCGGAGGATATACTAGCTGCGGCCGAACGCGTGATGACCAGGCTGCGTAGCCGCACAGCAAAGAGCAGGCGGCTAGGAGAGGTCGAGAGTAACCCCTTCTTCAGCGAGGCGGGAGAGCCTCTCGACTATCCACTTTAACGATGCACCCAAAACCCGAGAGTTGTCATATCTCTCTACGATCCTCACAAGCTCCTCTCTAGACAATCCCTTGAGATCGGCGGCGAGCCTGATCATAGACTTTGTAGCCCTAACCGCCTCATCAACGATAGTTATATTGGCTGTCCTAGCAGTCCGGCTAAGCGGGTTCAAGTCTATAGCGGCGACAGTCTTGCCAGCCCTCCTGAGAGCCTCGGTCCTGTCTCCATCCTCTATCGCTACTAGGACGAAATCGGCCGAGTATATTCCGTCCCTGCAAACAATGCCCCTGGGGCTATCAAGACCTGGTAAGTGCTCCCTCTCACAACCACTACCCAGAACAGCATCCACGCCATGACTCTTCAAGTGCTCCTCTATCCTGCGAACCCTCTCCTCACTCCTATAGAAAAGGTTGACCTCTACGAGGGCGCCAGTAACCTTCTGCAACTCCGCGATCTCCTCGGCTGCAAGCGCCGCGTAGTTCCCGTTTACAGATATCACGGGCCTCCTAGCTAGCAAGAGCGCCGCTACAGCCGCCCTTTCAGCCTCCAACGCGAAATCTCGAGTCTCTTCGCCTATCAAGTAATCGAACGCCTCGCCCCTGCCATGAGCTATTAATCCCTGGGGAACGACGAGCCCCTCCTCGAAGCCCTCGACTAGCTTTTCACGCATAACAAGGCTATGATACCTTGGATGGCTAGGAGGTATCTCGAAGCGCAAAACCCCTCAGACCCCCCTCCCTTCTCCTCCACTCCCGGATAACGCGAGTTATCTAGCTGCGGAAGCCGATAACTCGGCCTCCGGAAATCCTCGCTGCTAAGTCACTCTTGCCAGGCTATCCTTGGTGGGGTCATCGATGGATCGTGCAGTCTAGCCTCTAAGCCCAGCCTTGACAGGGTTCCCGCGATAATACCTGCATACTCTCTCCACGTTATAACCACTACCACCCTCTTCTTGACGTAGAACGAGTGATACAAGCCCCTCGGCAGCTCCTCTCGGAGCCTCCTGCCTCCCAGCAAGGCGGCATCTAGCCCTGCCTCCTCGGTGAAAGCCTGAGCTTCCAGCAGGTCGCGATCAACCTCCACTCTCCGAAGTACCCTCTCAAGCCTACTCGACACAGTACCAAGTAAGCCCCTGTACGCCTCGAGAAGCCTTCTTGTATGGAGGGGGTCACCGTGGCCGGTCACAATCACGTACCCCTTCATCGGCACACAGTCCACCTGCGCCTCTCCAGGAGGGCCAGGGGTGAATCTATAGACTGCCCCTACCCCGCAGGCTATCGCCGCCACGTCACCAAGACCCGTCAACCCCTTCACTTCAACCTCGTGTGCTGCCTTTAATGCACGGCTTAGCGGTAGCCCGGCCTCTATAGCAGCAGCATATGCCCCCGCCACAGCAGCGGCAGCGCTTACGGCAAAGCCCCTCCCCGGGGGTAGAGGCGGTAGTCCCCAGTATCCTTGATCCTCGACTCCAAGAGCCTTCATGACAGCCGCT
>JALTZJ010000015.1 GCA_027046245.1 Acidilobaceae archaeon | reverse complement strand
CCCTGAAGCCCTCAACACGCGACCCCGAGGCTACTGCGTAGCCATCCATAGCTGCAAGGGGCCTCTCAGGAACCCTCCTAGGAGCCCTAACCTCCTCCGAGGAAAGCCTCCACACCGCCTGGGGCGCAGGCAGCACCTCCGCCTGAGGCTCTCTCAGGCTCAGCCCCTCTATGCGCCTCCTAGCCTCCTCCACCGGAAGGAGCGCCGCCGGGTCCAACTCCGCTCTTGACCCCTCCAGGTTCACAGGCTAGGAGCATTGGGGCCCCTTAGAGTTGAGCCGCAGCGTGCTAGTGGCAGTACTTGCTGGAGGCGAGGGCAGGCGCTTCGGCTACCCCAAGCAGCTAGCAAGGATCCGGGGAGAGCCGTTACTGGCCCGGCCTCTCCGGGCAGCCACGGCCCTGGGCGACCCGGTGGTGGTTACCACCGCTAAGCTCCTCCCCGCCATAAAAAGTGTAGCTGGGGATGTCGAGGTATTAGTTGACTACTCGTGGCTCCCCTGCGGGGGGCCCCTGAGAGGGGCTGCGACGGCTGCTTCCACGGCCTGGCTGCTAGGCTACGACACCCTAGTCATAGTGCCTGGCGACGCTGCTTGGATAGAGGCTGAAGCCCTGGAGCCCTTAGTGGAGGCCTCCCGGCGCTGCGGCTGCACGGCCAGCTACTACTCCGCCCGGGGCCACGTTTACCCCCTATTCGCTGCAGCCCCTCCCAGGCTACTGGCGGAAGCCGCGCTTGAAGCATGCAGGCGGGGACCCCCCTGGAGGGCCACGGGCCTCCTTAGGGCCTCCAAGCGGCTGGCCCTACTAGGCTCGGCAGCCGCTGGCGACCCAGTGAGGATAGCGACCGTAAACACTCCCCGAGACCTGGAAGAGCGGCCCTCGCAGCTCGACGAGCCCCTCGAGGGCTATATAGAGGTTGAGGGGGGCCCCTTGAGCCTCTACAAGCTTGCGGGCCTCCTAGAGAGCTGCGACGCCGCTGCGGCTTATAGGAGCGAGGCGAGGGCATACGCTTCCCTGGGGCTATCAAGGCTGGCTAGCCACGCTCAGAGGGACTCGCTAAGGGTGTGTCCCTGGGTAGAGGTGGGGCTGCATTGAGGATCGAGCCGCCCGCGCCTTGCGCTGTCCAGGTGGTGGGGCCTAGCGGGAGCGGTAAGACCACCGTTATTGTTGAGGCTGCTAGGAGGCTCGCCGCTGGGGGCGTCAGAGTTGCAGTGTTGAAGCATACCCATCACGATATAGATGTTGCTGGGAAGGATAGCTGGAGGTTCCTGGAGGAGGGCGAGGCGCTGGCTAGCGTCATAGTCAAGGGCTCGGGGGAGAGGCTCGCCCTCTTCACCCGGCTGCCCCCGGAGGCAGTGCTCCAGCTCCTGAAGGGGCTGGTCGACGCCGTACTCATAGAGGGCTTCAAGGATATAGCCGTGGCGCCTAGGGTGGAGCCGGGCCCCGAGGCTGTAGACAAGATAGTTAGCCTCGTGGTAAGCTGTCTAGAGGGAAAAGGGAGAAGTATAAATTCGCAGGATTCAATTATACCATAGTAATTGGAGGGTGTAAGGGGCCATGGTGCTGCCTTCAGTAGGCCCCATGGAGCTTGCATTGATATTCCTGATATTACTCTTGATCTTCGGACCCACAAAGCTAGTAGACCTAGCTAGGAGCCTTGGAGCGGCGATACACGAATTTAGGAGAGGAGTAGAGGTTGGAGAGGAAGTAGCGGCCCAGAGCAGCAAGCCGGCGCCCAGGAGGAGCGAGGAGAAGAGTGAGACCGCCAGTCAGTAAATAATATCCACCCCCCTCCTCCTGGATACAAGGGAGGATAAAGGGAGAGGAGGATAGGAAGCTCTTACCGTAATCACCATTCCGGCTTACCTACCCTTCTGTGTTTAGCCCCCAACCAAGCAGCCACTCTTATCGCCACGTAGAGTGGTAGACCTAGAAGAGTCATTCCTATTCCCGTGCCGTCGGGTGTTATCACTGCTGCTAGTGCCATCACAACGACTAGGATCAGCTTGCCCCTGTCACCACTGAAGACCTCAGGACTCACTATGCCAAGGCGCACCGCGAAGTATGTTACAACGGGTAACTCGTATGCTAGGCCTATTCCTATGGTGCCTAGAAGGGCTATCGTGAGCACTCTATTAACGTCCGCGAATGCCACCAGCCTGTCTCCGTAGAGGCTCGCCGACGCCATGAAGGCGAATTTGAAGCCCAGGGGCAGCACTATTTTTATCGCTATTAGTGCTCCTATTATGAAGAGTATTGCTCCCGCTATCGCTGTGTACTGGAGGAGCCTGCGCTCGTGGAGGTAGAGGCCTGGCTTCACGAACTCGTATATCTCCCAGACTACGTATGGACTCGCTAGTATCACTCCTAGGAGCAAGGCGGTCTTCACCATCACGAGTATCCCCGTGAAGGGCCCTGTTTGAACCAATGCGACGTCCACGGTGACGCCGAAGGCTGTGACCTGGTCCGGCACCATACTGTATACTAGGAAGCGCGTGGCTTCGAAGAGGAGGGGAGTATAGGGGTCCAGCCTAACTGGCACGACGCTGGCTAGAAGGCTAGCTATTAGCACCGCTGCGGCTGCGCGGCGGAGCCTGGTGAGGAGCTCCATTAGGTGCTCCTTCAGGGGCGCCTCGTAGTCCTCAGGGGGCGCTTCTGCCTCTCTCAGCCCAGCCTCCTGCAAGACCGCGTCGCCTACCCATGACCCCCTACTATTGGGGTCGGGAGGGGATGAGCGTTGGGGGTTTAGAGCCAGCGGCACCCGGTTCTCCTGGCCTTGACCGCCCACTCCGGGTCCATACCGGCTATCTCGTCGAGCCTAGAGGCCACCTGGCTATAGGCGTCCCTGAGGGGCTTGCCCTCCACGAGGGCTCTCCTCTCCGCTTCCTCGGCGCTCCAGGGAGTGTAGAGGCGTAGAAGCTCCAAGGCTCTCTCTCTATTGACCCTCACGCCTTCAACCGCGCTAGCTAGGACTCTGTATGCGTCTACGGCGTCGCGCAGCACGAGGTAGAGGCAAGGATTCGCCTCTTGGAGGTCAAGGCTGTAACCGCTCGGGAGGCCCGCCTGTATAGATAGTATAGAGGCTAGGCAGGCCTGCCCCCTCTTGGCTCTTGCTACTAGGACCTCCATGGTCGCGGGGTTCCTCTTATGAGGCATTATACTGCTCGTCGCCACATGACTGTCAGGCAGCCTCAAGATGCCCACGTAGGGGTTGCTGTAGAGTATCAGGTCGCCCGCCGCTCTTGACGCCTCTGTGAGGGCTAGGGCTGCCACGGAGGCTGCAGCTGAGACGTCTAGCCTGCTCCCCGCGGCGTAAACACTGCTAACAAGGGGCTCGCCGAGGCCTGCTAGGCTGGCTAACCTCCATGGGTCGAGGGGCGCTAGTGTGCCGGCGCCGGCGCTAGCTCCTAGGGGGCTCCTCTCCACTAGGGGCAGCACGGATTCCGCGAGCCTCCTAACAGTGACTGCTCCTTCGATCCACGAGTCTATGAGGCAGGAGAGGGTGCCTACCTGGCTTGGCTGCCTGTGGGTGTGGAGGGGTATGAGTACTGATCCCTCCCTGGCCTTCAGGGAGCCGGCCGCCGCGAGGAACTCGTCTATAGCTTCTATTAGCTGCCTTAGCCTGTCGGCTGCCAGCATTCTGAGGGCGGCGCTCACGTGGTCGTTCCTGCTCCTGCCTATCCATATCCACCTGCTTAATCCCCGGGTGCGCCTGTCTAGCTCCTCCTCTATCCACTCCCACACATCCTCGTAGCCCTCCCTCGGGGGCTCCACGTTCTTCAGCTCCTCTAGGGCTCTCAGGGTGGCCTCGGCGGCGGAGACGGGTATGACCCTCTTCTCGGCTAGATGCCTAACGTGGGCCTCCAGGACGCGGAGAGCGTAGGGGAGGATCTCCACGTCGTGGTCCAAGCTGGTGGTATACCTGTATATCTCCTCCGAGCCTCCGCCGAGGCCCGCTATCCCACGGTACACCAAGATGCTTCGGGCCTCCTACCAGCCTGGCCTGTCCTTGAGCCCTGTTAACAGCCCGGGGTTTAGGCTAGAGTTCTTGTGAGTATAAATCGTGTTGTGCCGGATCACTTGAGGCCCCTGGCTAGGGCTGCAGCCCTGCTATGCATGGTATATATCTCTATGAAGCCTCTTGCCTCCTCGTCGCTCGGGTACCAGCCCCTATTGTAGTCTATCTCCTCAACGCTGTAGCTGGTGTAGGGGCTCCACCTGCCCGTCACCAGCATGCCGCCCTTGAATACCCTCACCTTGACCTCGCCTGTCACCCACTTGTTCATCTCGTCTATCAGCTTCTCCAGGCTCCAGCGGAGCGGCTCCATCCAGAGGCCCTGGTAGACGAGGTCCGTCCACTCCCTATCGGCTAGCTCCTTGAATCTCAGCTCCCTGGGCGTGTAGACTAGCTTCTCCAGGTCCCTATGGGCTGCTATCAGGGTGAGGGCTGCGGGGGCCTCATAGACTTCTCTGCTCTTGAGCCCCACAACCCTGTTTTCTATGTGGTCTAGCCTGCCGTAGCCGTGGGAGCCTACAGTCTTGTTCAGGTATGCCACTAGCTCTGAGAGCTTCATCTTCTCCCCATTGACCGCTATCGGCACCCCCTCCTCGAATCTTATCGTTAGGGCTAGCGGCTCGTCTGGCGCCTTCCAGGGTGGCACGGTCCAGGCGAAGGCCTCCTCTGAGGGCTCGTTCCTGGGGTCGTCTAGCTCTCCGCCCTCTATGCTCCTAGTCCATAGGTTCTCGTCTATACTGTACTTCTTGTGCGTGCTTGGTACCGGGTATCCTGCCTCCTCGAGTATCTTCATGCTCTTCTCCCTGGTGAGCATCAGCTCCCTCACTGGCGCCAGGATCTTGACCTCGGGGGGTAGAAGGGCTTTCAGGGTGGCGTCGAACCTTACCTGGTCGTTGCCCTTGCTGGTGCATCCGTGGGCTACGGCATCTGCTTTCTCCTCCAAGGCTATCTCTGCCACCTTCTCCGCTATCAATGGCCTGGCGAGGGCCGTGCCTAGGGGGTAGACGCCTTCGTAGAGGGCGTTAGCCTTTATGGCTGGTGCTATGAAGCGCTCTGCGAACTCGTCTACGGCGTCTATGGTGTAATGCTTCTTGGCTCCGAGGGCGTATGCCCTCTCCTCTACGTCCCTCAACTCGTCCTCCTGCCCAACGTTTACGGTGACTGTTACCACGTCGTAGCCCTTCCCGGCGAGGAGGGCTAGTATACTGCTGGTGTCTAAGCCGCCACTGTAGGCTAAGACGACCTTCACCTAATCACACCTCTCCGGGGGGCGAGGGGCGGCGTGGGGGCTCTGATAAGAATGGCGATTTCACGGTAGCAGGTGAAGCTACCGTGTTACACCGGTATCCCCTTCTTGGAGCCTGACAGCTTGCAGGGGCGAGGCAGCCCTGAACCTCGGGTACTCCGCCGTGGCCACGGCTGCAGCTATCAACAAAGCCCCCAGCCACTGCCTAGCCGTTAGAGCCTCTCCTAGGAGGACTCTACTGAAGCCGGCGGCGAAGAAGGGCTCAAGTTGGTATATGATTGCCGCTGTCTCCGGGCCTACGTGGCGCTGCCCCCACACTTGGAGGGCGAAGGCCGCTACCCCGGGTAGGAGCGCTAGGTATGCCAGCATGGCTAGAGTCCTGGCCCCGGGAGCCTCTATCCCGTCGTCTAGGTAGTCGGGCACTATGAAGGCCATGGAGACGCTTATCTGTGCGAAGGTGAACTGGAGCGGGTCCCCCCTGCTATACTTATCCACTAGAATGACCTGGGCGGCCCACATGAAACTGCCAGCCAGGACCAGGGCGTCGCCCAGGTTGAAGCCGCCACCTAAGGGGCCAGAGAGCAGGTAGACCCCTGCCAGGGCCGCTGCCAGGCTCGCTGCCAGCCTAGGCGGGTAGCTCCCAGTAACGAGAGCCACATAGACATGCACCCACACCATGTGGAGGGCGGTGAGGAAGGCACTCTTACTAGCAGTGGTAAGCCCGGTACCCCAGCCCTGCAGCCAGAGGCCCAGGGTATATGCAACCCCCGTTAGTAGGCCGCCCCGGAGGGTGGCTGGCTCGAGCCGCCCCCTGAGGGCCGCCAAGGCTACGTAGGGAGCAAGGGCCGCCGACGCTATAGCCCCCCTCATCCACGTGTAAGCAAAGTCCCCTACATCATCAACCACAAGCTTTATCAAGGGGAAGCTGCTGCCCCAGAGCAGCGTCGTAGCGACAAGCGCTGCCACCCCCACGAGGCGGCTCCCCATCAGGCAGTAGCACCCCCACGCCGAGCCCCGGGAATTTCACCCTCGAGATGCCCACAGAGAAGACTAATGAGGAGAAAGTCGTGGAGGGCAGGGCCCCTAGGGAACGCGGTAAGGCGCTCGGCAGGCTACTCGAGGGCTTGAGGCTTGCAGGAGAAAAGCTGCCGGTCGAGGCGCCAGACCTGCCTAGGAGGGGCTGGGGCTGCGACTGGGGTAGAACCCTGAGGATCCTAGAGGAGCTGGGTGCCCTCGTAGCCCCGGGGCCCGGCGGCTGCGGGTGGCCCCTTGCCTACAAGGACAATTACCTCATGCCCCTAGAGTGGGCCACTCTAGGCACGGGGCAGAGGCTCCTCAGGGGCGAGAAGCCCGCGGTACTACTTGAGAGGGCTAGGCTTGCGGGGGCGGCCCTCGTCGCGAGGACAACCATGCACCCACTAGGCCTGGGAGTCACCAATGTGAACCCTGTGCTCGGCACCCCCTCTAACCCCGCTGCTCCAGGCAGGGTCCCGGGCGGCAGCAGCGGGGGCCCTGCTGTAGCGGTGGCCTCGGGCGCGGTACTAGTGGGGCTAGGCAGCGACGCCGCTGGGAGCGTCAGGATACCGGCTGCCTTCACAGGCACCGCCGCACTTACCCTGCCAGGGGCTCCACGTGAGGGGCTGGCGACGCTGCAGCCCAGCCTAGAGGTACCCGGCTTGATAGCCGGGAGCCCCTCGCTGCTAGCCGCGGCGGCTTCCCTCCTAGGGGTAGGCGAGCCTGGGAGGGCGCCGAGGAGGCTCTTGGTGCCTCTAGAGTGGCTGCCCCCAGAGGAGAGCCCCCTAACCACAGTGTTCTGGCGCGTCCTCGACTCACTAGCAGAGACGGGCTTCGAGGTAGTAGAGGTGAGGCTCCCGCTGCCGTGGAGGCTAGCCGAGAGGATTAGAGCTGTTATTGCATTGAGGGAGGCTTGCATAGAGTACTGGAGGCTGCCCTCGAGGCCCGACTCCACCCTCCTGCCCCCAGGAGTAGCGGGCCTCCTCAAGCTAGGCTGCAGCGTGCCCCGAGGCAGCTACCTGGAGGCGCTAAGGCTAGCGGGGCGCTTCAGAGCGGCGCTTACAGGCTTGATCGAGGATAGGGGCGGTCTCTTGGCGTCGCCAGCCGTGCCCATGGAGCCCCCTACCCTGGAGGAGGCGCTAGAGGATGAGAGCCTCTCTACTGGGATCAAGCTTACAAGGCTAACCGGCCCCGTGAGCCTCGCCGGGTTAGCCTCCCTCGTAGCGCCGGTAACCCTGGCTAGACTGCCCGAAACAGGGCTCCCATTCCCGTTGATGATTTCAGGCTCCTCGGTACAAGGAGTGCTTGCCGCCGGCATAGCGGTGGAAAAAGCATTGAGCAGGGCCTAGGAGTAGAAGGCGAAGGGGAGGGGAGCCCCTGGGGGTTCCCTCTCCTCCTTTCCCTGCAGTGTTTTACTCTTGCGTCTCGTATTCGAAGATGCTAGTCTTTATCTTTCTCTCTATTGTTATCGGGGCATCCTTTGTTAGGTCTATTGTCTTTCCTCCTATGTCCACGCTTATCCATAGGTTTACCTTGACTGTTGATTCCTCCATGTTCTTTATGTGGGCTACCCACACTGGCTTCACGCTGGCTAGGTCGACCTTGACAGTGAATGGTATGATCTCGCTGGCCTTCGGCTCTATTAGGGCTCTCTCTGTGACTCTCCCCTCTGCTAGGACCACGCCGCTCTCTACGTGCTCAACGTTGTATGCTAGGTCGCCTATGTAGAGCGGCTCTATTGTGTCATTGTATACTGTTAGCCTGGCGTTTACCGCCACGTAGTCCCTGGTGACCTCTGCTAGTTCTAGTTCTAGCTTCTCGACCCTCACCTTGCCGCCGGGAACACTGTATTCCTTGTCTAGCATTATCTCTGAGGGGAAGGCGTTGGTCTCGAAGTCCCTTGTTATGTCTAGGTTTATCGTCTTCTTTATAGGGCCTAGTGCTATTGTTACGTCGCCCTTTATCTGTATCTTGCTCTTCTCATCCTGAGATAAGTGCGTGTAGATTATGTCCTTGAGCGACTCATTGTCTAGATCTACTAGTGCAGTCACTAAGTTGTCTCCATGCTTTATCGCTTGGCTCGGCAGCGCTACGTCGGCGGCCTTCACATCGTTGAAGTAGATCTCTAGGTTGCCCCCTACTATGTTGACTCCCAGGTGGAAGCCATTGAAGACTACTGCCTTCACTGTTATTGGTGTTACCTCCTCAGTCACCTTACCAGGGTCTACTACCAGGGTTACCTCCTTCACCTTCACCGGCTCGCCGTCTGTCGAGTAGTAGACGTAGGCTACATACGCCCCTACTACTGCGATCACTATGAATACGAGGGCTAGTAGAGTTCTAAGCAATCCTCCGCGCCCAGAGGCCCTACGGGCTTACTCTTCAAACCCTAATAACGTTTTGAAAATACAAAACACTAGTGAATGCTTATCTCCTGAGCCAGCAGGCCACGTAGTGCCCACGCTAGGCCTCCTCCAAGGGCGGCTCCTCCAGGCACTTGTCAAAGGCCAGCGGGCAGCGAGTACGGAACCTGCAGCCGCTAGGCGGGTTCAGGGGGCTAGGTGGCTCCCCCTTCAATATAATCCTCTTCACCTTCTTTGCTAGCTTGGGGTCTGGTATGGGGATCGAGGAGAGGAGGGCCTCTGTGTAGGGGTGCATGGGCTTCTCGAAGACCTCCTCGGCGGGGCCGAACTCGGCTATCTTGCCCAGGTACATGACGGCTATGTAGTCGCTCATGTACCTGACCACTTCTAGGTCATGGCTTATGAAAAGGTAGGTGAGGGCCCTCTCCCTCTGCAGGTCCTTGAGCAGGTTCAGTATCTGGGCCTGCACGCTAACGTCTAGCGCCGTGGTGGGCTCGTCTGCGATCAATAGTTTGGGCTTGTTGCTTATCTCCATCCCTATTACGGAGCGCTGCTTCATGCCGCCGCTGAGCTCGTGGGGGTAGGCTTTGACTCTTGCCTCGGAGTCTGGCATGAAGACTTGGGCCAGAACCTCTACCGCCTTCTTGACGCCCTCCTTTATACTCTTTACCTTTCCGTGGACCTTCATAGTCTCTGCTATCTGGTAGCCTACGGTGTATAACGGGTCTAAAGCTGCATTGGGGTCTTGATACACGTAAGCTATTAGGTTGCCCCGGAGTCTTCTGACCTCTTCCTCGCTCAGCGCCATAACGTCTATTCTCTTCCCTGGCTCCGGATAGAAGTAGCTCTCGCCCGACTCTATCCTGCCAGGCGGCTGGATAAGCCTTGTGAGCGCCTTGCTTGTCACGCTCTTGCCACAGCCTGTCTCGCCTACTAGACAGTAAGTTTCGCCCCTGCATATAGTGAAGGAGACTCCGTCAACCGCCTTGACAACTCCAGCATAGCCCCTGAATCCTGCTGATCCTACGGAGCCCTACCGGTGGCTTGCAAGAAGAGAGGCTAGGCTCCGCAGCGAGCTAGCCCGGCTCGCCAGTGCCTGCAAGGGAAGCAGCTAGCAGCCTGCCCTCTCTACAGCACTTCTCCATGCATAGAGCCGCCTCTAGGCTGGCCTCCCTTGCATCCAGGGGCCCGTATAGGTGGCTCGGGGCCCCGCTTCTGTCGTCGCTGGAGCCGAATCGTGGTATAAAGGGGAGGCCTCTTAGGGCTAGGCACCAGGCTAGGCATGACTCGGCCTCTCTAGGCTCATCATGGATGCAGGCTAGGACTGCAGTTGTGTCGCCCTTGTTGGTTAGCCAGTCTATGTGCCATCGGGGCTTCTTACCCCTAGACAGGTGCCTTTTGATCCTCGAGGCTAGTCCTCCCGGGCCTCCAGCACTACCAACATATAGGTATACCCCAGGTTGTAGATTCACGCTGCGATCAGCAATCCTGGCCTCGGCCTCCATAGGGAGCATAACCACCAGGATATACGCTGCCCTCTCTCGGGGCAACGAAGAGTAGCTAGCCACTTCTTCCCTCCTCCCCGGGAGACAGTCTGCTGTGAAGTGGGCCTCTTGAAGCGATTCAGCGGCGAATAGCTAGAAGAGTTCCCTTGGTTCGAGGCTTAGTGATGCTAGATGAGGATAAGTTATTGAGGAGGGCCGTTAGCCCCGCATCATAACCATAAAAAATAATAAGTAATGGGGCGAAGGCTAGAGGATTACCGTTACTAGCAGGATTACTGCTATGAATACTAGTAGGTGTGGCTTGAGTTCTGTGAATGGGTCTGCCGGGGGCAGCTTCTCCGCTACAAGGGCTCTGAATATGCTATATGCTAGTCCTCCCGCTGCTAGGAAGAGTAGCGCTAGCAGGCCTGCTGCCTGGATCATAAATGCGACCGGGTCTATGATGGCTATCGCTACTAGCCCTACTAGGGCGAAGAGTGCTAGGAATAGCTCGATTACAGCCACTGCTAGTAGGTAGCCTGGTAGCGCTGCGTCGGGGTCCTGGTTTTCTACCACCTTGGGCGGCTCGTCGGGCTCCATCTTGCCGGCTAGCCAGCCTAGGAATGCCGCTCCCATGCCGAAGCCTAGCAGGCCGACTATTATTTCCTCGGTTAGCCCGGTTATCCCTGCAAGGGCTGCCGACGCTATTATTAGTACGGTGCCGCCCGCGGCTATGATGCCGCCCGCTAGTATCTCCTTCGGTGTCACGTGGTGGCCTAGCCTTATGCGCCTGAGTATCCTGTAGCCAATGAATACTACTAGGGCTGGTGGCAGTAGAACTACTAGGGCCTGCAGCAGTCTTATCGGTATACCAGGCTCTATCAGGGCCCAGATCGTTAGCTGCCAGAAGTAGATGAACATCAGGGCTCCCAGGATCACTGGCAGGGGCCTGTCTAACGGGTGCCTGCTCTTACCCCTGTCTATGAATGGTAGACCTATCAGTATTAGCGGAGGCAGTACCATGGCTACAATGAACTGGAGCAGCTGCGGCACTGTAGGGCTCGGTAGTGTTAGGAAGGTGAACTGGAATATCCTGTAGGCGAATAGGAAGAACCACGGGGGCATTGGCGTGAAGTCCTCTGCCTCTACCGGGTAGGGCTTGAATAGCGGGGGCAGGAGGTCGGCGAACCTCATTGCCAGGCTGTCGACTAGCAGTATTAGACCCCACACCGTGAACGTCACTGAAAGCACGAATACGAAGTTCACTGGGAACCATGGTGCTAGGTCCTTCCTCTTCTGATCTATCTTCTCCGGCTCGATGCTCCAGTTGGTCTCCTCCTCCCTCGGGGCGGGGCCGTGCTGTTCGAAGAGGCCGAAGTGGGTCACGAATAGCAGGAATAGTATGGTGGCGAATATCACGTGCATTGCGAAGACTCTGTAGTAGGTCTCGTCAGGGTTTAGGCTAAAGACGGCGCTTACCAGATAGATGCCTAGTTGCTCGCCGAGGCTCCTAATTGTGAGGGTGCTACCTATGTTGATGGCCTCCTTTGCTATCCTGTCGCCAACGAGGCTATAGCCGAAGAACGCTGTCTGAAGAGCCATGAAGCCGGTTATGACTCCCAGGATCCAGACCAACTCCCTGGGTCTCTTGTATATGCCTTTGAAGAGGTTTCTGAAAGCGTGTATTATTGTCGCTATTAGCATAAAGTGAGCGGCGTATAGGTGGCTTGTCAGTAGAACCCCGCCGAAGGGCCTCTCGAATAGCGTCTGCTTGGTGCTCTCCAATGGCGCCTCTGGTCTATAGTAGAGTATTAGTAGCAGGCCCGTCAAAGCTAGCCAGAAGAAGCTGGCCGCCACTATTGCTCCTAGCCAGAGGTCTAAGTTGAAGTACGTGTAGGGCACCTTGATGAAGGGAACATGATCTATGTTGGTCCTCTCCTTTAACCACTGAACAACTCTCTCAACCACCATAACACGTCACCCCAACTCGCATCGATAACCCAGGATCCACGGCATCACAAGCGGGTCATAATACACCTCGTTAACACTGTTTCTTCGCCGGCTCTGCGTTCTCGCCGATCACTATCCTTGGACCTACAGTCTTGCCACACGTGTTGCACGCCTTACCAGCGATCGTCGGACCCACCACGTTTACTGCGTAGAGTTCGTCAGTTGCTGAGTCATACTCTAGGACTATTGCTGGCTGGGGCTTAACTGTTGGCGGCGTAAGGACCACGGCGCCCCTTGCGGGGTCGTACGCGCTTCCATGGCATGCGCAATGGAACACGCCGCCGTTGCCGCCTACTTCTGGGGGGTTAGTCTGAGCCGGTTGTCCCGGTGGGTAGTAGCGAAGCGCCGGGAAGGGGCAGCCCAGATGCTGGCATATAGCGCTATAGGCTATGATGTTGCCGTCGGGCCCTACACCTGCAGGGTACTCGTAGGTAATGCCGCTGGTGGCGGTTCTGAGGGCCGCCTCTAACTCGTCTTGGGTTATGACGCCGTCTAGCCAGGCTGGGGGCTGTGTGAGTGGGTTCATGTCGCCTGGCACGCGTATCTTCGGTATCTTCACCGGCTTCCCGTCAGGTGTTTCAAGCTTGATTAATACGTTGACGGTGTCTATGAGAGGATAGTAGAATACGTAGTTGACATTAGGCTTCAACTCGCTAGCCTTTACAGGGCTGCAGTCCTCCCATACTAGCTGGCTCCTGGGCATCTCGCCCTTCAGGACTGGCGGTAGGACGTATCTTACTATCGGCGGTGCTAGCCCCAGGGCTGCTCCCGCTACGCCTACAGTACCGACGAGCTTCAGGAAGTCCCTCCTCCTTACCTTCATTGCCAACCCGCCGCACCCCCGCGGGGCCTCTGGAACGCTACACCCTTTGGCCCCACGGATCCATACCCCCCACGCGGGTATTGCACAGATTAAAATATAACTCTACCTGGTGAATACGTACACTCAACCGGTAAGCGGCTTACACGTACTACCAGGTTTAAACGGGTGCATAGACGTGAGGCTAAAAGAGACTAGAGAACTAATGCTCAAGGCGGGCCCTATCCTAGACGAGATACAAAGAGAGAGCAGCGAGATAGGGATACCCAGCATTGACCCCGAAGACGGGATAACGCTAATGATCGAAGCCTACAGACAAGCGCTCCAAGGAGGCAAGCTAATGCTAGACCTGGGAGCGGGCATAGGCTACAGCACAGCCTGGATAGCCCTCGGAACACAAGAAGGCTGCACCGACGGCGGCTGCAAGATAATAGCAGTAGAGTACGACCCCGCCAGGGCATCCAGGATAAAAGGCAATCTAGACAGGTTAGGCCTCACAAGAGTAGAAATAGAAGTAAAAACGGGAGAGGCTATACATGTCCTCGAAGGGCTGGAAAACTCAAGTATAGCCCTAGCATTCGTAGACATAGAGAAACACCAGTACCTTGATGCCCTTAAATTGCTAGAAACAAAGCTCAAGCCTTGGGGAGCAGCGTTATTCCATAATGCATTCTTCCCGGCGCCCCCAGAGGAATTCTTCCTAGCAGCCTCGAATAAGCCGTGGAAAAGCACTATACTACCTACGCCTGCAGGCATGCTAGTAGCCTATAGAGAGAGAAGCGTGAGTGATAAATAGTGAACTGTAAAAGCGGACAAGGAAACCACTAAAACTCGAGATTCCTCTCTCTTTCCAGACAGTTTATTAATTTATTTTTCTTTTCTTATCCTTCTATCGACGCGTCAACCTCTATTCTCTCCCCGTTATTAAGTAATAGTGTTATTTGTACGATGCCATCGCTTTTTATTTGGCTCAAAGCTTCTGCGTCACCTGCTATCATTATATGGTAGCTTCCGGGGCCGCTCCTCATCTCCAAGGTTTCTCCGGGTGGAATGCATACCTCTTCAACGGGGTACATCTTATAGAGGCCCTGCTCCTCGCTCGTGGCGTGTATATCAACCTTAACGTTACCATTTACTTGCTCTCGTAGCTCTGCACCTATAAGGCACACCTCGCTTCCAGTCCCGTTCTTTATAGTAACGAATACTCCTATCACTGCAGGCGTTGCTCTCGCTTTAGCATCTAATACCTCCACGGAGCCTCCTTGCAGGAGGAAGACCGCGGCTATTATTATGACAATGACTATTCCTCCTGCAAGCGCAGCAAGCATTCTCTTGTCCTGAAAGTCCGTCAAGAGGTGTAACCCCCTTTTATCAAGTCCCACGCTTCAAACGCCGATCTTTGTTAGTATTTAAAAGTATAGAACAAGCTTAAAAACTGATACGTGGATACGTTAACTTAAAGTAGTGCGTCATAATTTAGATAGTAGATATAGAGTCCTGCTGCGACTAACAGCAGGCCTTGTGCTCTGAGGAATAGCTTGCTATTCATAATCCTTACCAGGAATGATGAGAAGCCCTTGCCCATTACTGCTGCAAGGGCATAAGGTAGGCTGTAGCCTGCAGCGAACATCATGCTAGCGCCGAATACTAAGTGCGGTGCTATTGCTACAAGGCTTATCATTGCCAGGAGGAAGGGAAGGCTGCACTGAAGGCCTAGCACTGGGAGCAGCTTACTCCATCTTCTTGAAAACTGTATTAACGGATCCCTGCCTATCAGGTTTTCTAGGCCCCATGCTACTATGAATGCAGCCGCAGCGAATACTAGTATCACGTATGGGTTTATCGGAAGAAAGACACCCATCAGATATAGGAGGCTTAGGAGGCTGCCGAAGCCAACTGCAGCCGCTGCAATACCCAGGGTGTTAGTTAGGAATGACTTAAATCTCTTAGACTCGTCCTCGGAGCCATTGCGGGTACTACTGGCGGTGAAAACCGCAAGTACTGGTAGGCTGCAAGGGCTTATTGCCGCTATAAGACCCAGAGCAAAGGCGTAACCCAGGTACATTACTACAGTTTCAGGGTCAACGCTTTCCTTGGGCACCACTGCTGTTACACTGCCTGTTAGGGGCCTGAGCTCGGGGCTCTCACCCTTGAGAGAGCTGTCAACGAACTCAACCAAAGGCTCGTATTGGTCACCGCTTCCAAAGGTAGAGACATGTCTACCCATTTCAACTCCATCCTTGTATACTATGAATGTGGGGGTGCCGTAGACTCCTAGCTGTGAAAGCAACTGTAGCGTGGCTTCTGGGTCGTTCCTCAGCATCTTATCTATGTGAGCTACTAGTACTTGCACGTCCTGTCTTTCAACGCTGAATCGTATAACGGCGGGCTCAACCTTCTTGCAGCCGGGGCACGCCTCCTGCTTCCAGTAAACTAGGACAGCCCCCTTATTCGGTATATAGTCGAAATACTCGTTAGGATCGTCTATTATTATCCATGTAGCCTCTGCAGCGCTTCTAGCAACTGTAGGTATAATCAGGAATAATATTAATACGATACCGGTTAATAAAAGAAGTCTACTCCTAGCCCTCCTTTCCTCGCCACGCTTTATCCTCAACCGACCGATGCCTGTTTTCAAAGTCTCACCCCTCTTCTAGGAGTTTGACAACGTACTCTACAAGAGCTTCGGCCACGTACTTCTGACCCTTAACCCAGCCATCCTGAGTAGGAGCCACGAAGTAACGCAAGTTGCCTTGTGAGTCTACCAGGAAAAATCCTGCAGTATGATTTACCCCACATTGGAGTACAGGATCCACTTTACCTTCTTCTATCCACTGAAGGAATTCCTCTGGGCTAAGCTCAACGTAACCGTCATCAGCCTCTTCTCCGCCACCTTCGTTCTCTAGTATACAGTACGGTACTACTCCTATTCCGAAGGCGTCCCAGATCTGCTTCTGCTTCTCATATGGCTCCAGGACCCAGTACCATTTCAAGCCCTGCTCTATATAGTCGCCCATCTTGCTAAGCTGGTATTCGCGGCCCTGATCCAGAGTCTCATAGAAGGGATTAGTACCTACGGTGATAATTACTATATCGTCGAGATATCCTTTCTCCTTGAGCACCTCTACAGCGTATAAGATAATCCCTGTCTCCCAGTGGCATACATCGGGGCAGTTCACATACTGTGGTGTAACAATATTGACCTTACCCTTAACAGGTATAGTCACCTCTCCGAATGTACTCTGGACTGTGAACTCGGATAACGGCTTATTATACTGAATTATAGTAACGTACGTATTACCCACGGGGACAGAACTCTCCTTCTTAGCCTCTCCGAGGATCTTCTGTCCTACTAAGAGCCCTAGACCAACACTGGCAACCAATGCAAAAATCACTACGACGCCAAGGAAGACCAAATACTTGACTTGCAAGTCGCCGATCCACCTCACACGTTTAACTCTGTTCCCCCTCCAATTCACCCGGTAAGCCGCACTAATTTAGCACAAGCATAGAGCCTAACAGGCCCATACATATATCCATTAGTAATTAGAACGGTTAAATACAGTATCTTCATGCGGATCGCTTAATACTAGAATTGCTGTATTTATATAGCGCGGCACGGTTTATTTAACCTAGATAATAATAATTAAAACTAATTTAATGTTAGAGTTGAAGAGATACGTTATGGTATAGAATAAGCTGTGGTTCCTAGGGCTACGATGTCTACTATCTTCTCTATTATGCTTTGATCCTCATCTGCCTGTAGGGCTTCTCCACTTTTCTCTATTACTAGCTTGGCCTTCATGAACTGGTGACCAACGCCGCAGTACTCATTGCACACGATCAGATACTCTCCCTGCGCGTTCTTCGGCGGCTCCCAAGCTAACTCCGCTATGTATCCTGGGAATACCATTACGTTAACATTGGTTCCTACCACTTCGAAGCCATGGATCACGTCCTCACTCACAATGTAGAACTTAATGAGCTTCGGATCCTGCAGCACTATCTGATTGGGTATAAATGTGTATTGCCTAGCGAGTATATAGACCTCGTAGACTCCTGGCGCTACTTCTACTACTGGGTTCTCGAAGGCCTTCTTCTTGAAGTCCTCTAGCTGGTCCGGCGTGGCTAAAGTGGCTTTACACGCCGGGTTAACATTTAAAGCAAAGCTGTAGTATGCTAGGCTTGCTATGAACCCTGCTATGACCGCTATGATTATCATAATCCATGCATACTCATATACCATTTCGCGTTCATGCGCCATAGAACCATCCCCTCTTAGCCATAATAATGGCTACAGTGATCCACGCAGCTACGAGGACGAACGCCCAGAGAGTCATAAGTGTGAGTGCAGCCCTCCCACTGATAGGCTTCTCACTCTTCCCGGCCAACGCTTTACTTCACCCCACTTACCTGGAGAGCCCACCCCGGAAATCCTGGTTTTACAGTGTTTGACTATAAATTTTGCTTTAGCCCCGCAGCAAATACATACCACTACTTAAGCCCAAGACAGTGATTACCGCCACCACCTCCGCTGATAATACAGAAGGTACTACCCTCCTCTTATCCTAAAAGACACATACCTAAATAATTCTATACTTCTATACCGTACTAGCTGCTCTCAGGGAAAACACCTACATCATAGAAACATGAAAGTTAATAGTTTATATGGGGAAGCATGAATTCTAAACTATAACCATGTTGCTCTGATAGATAAAAACTAGGATTAGTCCTTCCGAGTCCCGCTAACAGTGTCCCTGCCCCTCTCTCCAGGCATCTAGTTATCTACTTCCTGGTGAAGAAGTATGCTGCTCCTACTACAACGAGTGTTATGATTACTGCGATAGCTACTGCTAGGCCGAAAGGTATGCCCTTACCCTCCTCTGCCGGCTGCTCCTGGGCGGGCTGCTCCTGAGCTGGTGCCTCGGTTGGTTGCTGCTCTTGTGGCTGCTCCTGTTGTGGCTGTGTCTGGGTCTCAGCGGGCTGCTCCGCCTGTTGACCTTCACCAGCCTGGACACCAGCATAGGCTAGGAAGAACTCGTTTAGCTTCTGTATGTCAGGGTCGTCTAGGGTTTTACCAACGTTCTGCGCCATCACGGCCATTAGCTCGTTCCAGCTGTTGAAGGCTCCTTTCCTGCCGAAGTAGTTGACATCCCTGGCGAATGCATCTATGTCGCCTCCATAATCGGTCTGCACCTTCTGCAGCATCTCTAGCGTGCCGTTCCAGTCAGGAGCTACTGCACCATTGTGACAACTGACACAACCTATTTGTTGGAATATCTGCATGGCCTCCTGCTCGCTTACCTGAGCCGTGGCCACTAGCTGACTGAAGGCTACAGCGACACCTAGGATCAAGACCGCCGCGACCAAGCCTGCAGTTTGCCTCTTCACGGCCTAAGCCACCCCCATGCACCTACACAGATAGACCCAGCCCCCTATGGGGGAGCATTTATCCCCTCCCCCAAGGGTGTGGGTCTATCTGGGCCGCCTGTGCTTCTGAATACCGGTTCACGTATAAAACAGGTATTTCAGTCTCTAATAAATACTAGCCCTTTAAACACCTAATTCCCCTTTGTTAGGCGCCCGTTTTCATTGCTTCTAGTCTCTTGAGGAGCAGTTCTCTGGCTCTCCTCGGATCCAGGGCTCTCTTTCTGGCTTTCCTCATAACGGCGCCTACCAGGTAGTTTAGAGCCTTCTTCTTACCGCCTAGGTAGTCTTTCACTGCTTTCTCCTCCTCCTTTAATACCTCCTCTACCAGTGGTTCAAGATCCTCCACCTTCTCTGGTAGAAGCTCCTCTAGTGGTGCTTCGGGGTTCGCTGCTAGTTTTGGCAGTACTAGCCCCTTCACAGCATCGTATGTATACTCGCCTTTCGCCACTAGCCTGCTCAGCTCTGCTAGCTTGCCCGGCTCGGGCCAGTTACCCGGGTTATACGGGTCGCGGCCCTGCTCTCTCAGCTCGCCCTTCAGATCCACCCCTACTATTCTTGCTAGTATTCCTGGGTCTCCGCCTGACTTCACGCCTGCTAGGTAAGTTCTAGCTGCTGCTGGCACACTAGTTATGCTCCAAGCCACTTCCCTCTTAACGCCGAGGCCTAGTATCTCCTCGTAGACCCTGCGGGGGCTCCACTCTGCGACCTTCTCTCTCGCGGCCTCCAGGAGGTCCCTCGTTATAAGTACTGGTGGCAGATCCGGGTCCGGGAAGTAGAGGTACTCTTCTTCCTCCTCCTTGTAGCGTAGGGGCTTTGTAACTCCTCTCTCGGCGTCCCAGTGCCTCGTCTCCCTCTCGACCTTGCCCCCTCTTTCAAGCACGAGCCTCTGTCTGTTTATCTCGTAGCGTAGCGCCCTTTCTACGTCTAGAGTGGAGCCTATATTCTTGATCTCGACCCTCTCCCCGCCTTCGAGGCTAACGTTGGCGTCTACCCGGAAGACGCCCTCGAGCCTAGGATTAGTGGCGCCTAGGTATTCTAGGGTGAGGAGCAGGTACTCCACCATGACTCTGGCGTCCCTGGGGCTCTTTAGGTCGGGCTCAGTCACTATCTCCAGTAGCGGTACGCCGCTCCTGTTATAGTCTACATAGGCGTATCTACTAGAGAGTATGCTGCCCTCATAGCTAGTCCTCCCTGGGTCCTCCTCGAGGTTTATCCTGCGTATCCTTACACGCCTCCACTCCCAGTCGTCGGGACTCAGGTAATCCAGGTAGCCCCCGGTGCAGACTGGGGAGCCGCCTACCTTCTCGAACTGTGTTATCTGGTAGTTCTTCGGCAGGTCGGGGTAGAAGTAGTGCTTTCTCGTGAATACGAGGGCCCGTGGGGGCTCGCAGTTCAGGGCTAGAGCGGCTGCTAGGGCTAGCTCCACTGGCCTCTTACCCGGCACGGGAAGGGCGCCTGGGAGGCCGAGGCACACTGGGCACACGTTCTCGTTGGGCCTGTACCGCCTGTACTCGCTGTCACAGTTGCAGAAGAGCTTCGTGCCTGCCTCGCTGAGCTGCACGTGTATCTCTAGGCCTATCCTAGCCTTCATCCCGCTACCACCTCCGCTAGACCTGTAAGCTCCTCAACTAGGAGCCCTAGCCTGATGAGCTGGGGCTCGCCTAGCCTTCCAGCCATGAACTGAACCCCTATGGGCAGCCCTTCGTGGAAGCCCGCTGGCTGCACTAGAGCCGGCACCCCGGCTAGGTTTGCTATAACGGTGTAAGCGTCCATAGCGTAGAGCTTGAGTGGGTCCCCTATCCTCTCCCCCAGTCTGGGCGGCATCACGGGGCTCGCAGGCGTAGCCAGTATACAACCCCTAGTAGCCCTGAGTACCTCGTCTCTAACGAGCCTCCTGAGCCTAGTGGCTGCTACGTAGTACTCATCCCTGTAGCCCTCACTAAGAACGTAGACGCCCATTAGTATTCTCTTCTTTACCTCGAATCCGAAGCCCCTGCCCCTAGCCTGGGCTATGTAGCGCCAGTACTCGCCGCTCTCGCCCCTCATAGGGTACAGGGTGCCGTCATACCTTGCTAGGTTGCTAGCGGCCTCTGCAAGAGCTATAGTATAGTATGCGGGCAGCGCTCTCTCCACACCGCGCATCTCGACCTCGCCAACACTGGCTCCCTCGGATTCAAGCCTCTCGAGGAGCGAGTAGAACGCCTTTCTGACAGGCTCCTCGGCGAGCTCTGGCAGCCCGCGCGGCACGCAGACCCTAACCTCGCCTGGCTCCGCCGGCTTGAGGCCCGAGAGGCTAGGGGCTTCGGTTCTTAGGCTAGTGGCGTCGCCGGGATCCCAGCCCGCTATTGCTTCAAGTAGCAGTGCTACATCGCGCACGCTCCTCGCCATGGGGCTTATCTGCTCGAGACTGTTCCCGTAGGGTATAAGGCCCCTTCTAGAGACGAGGCCGTATGTGGGCTTTAGCCCCACTGTTGCAGTGTAGGCTGCTGGTAGCCTGACGCTCCCGCCTGTATCGCTCCCCAGGGCTCCGTCGCAGCCCGCGTATGCCAGGCATGCCCCGCTGCCGCTGCTGCTCCCGCCGGGCACCCTATCAAGGCTCCAAGGGTTCCTTGTGGGGCCGAAGGCGCTGAACTCGCCTGTGCTGCCCATGGCGAACTCGTCTAGGTTTAGTTTTCCATGGATTATGGCGCCCCTCTCTAGGAGGCGGTCTACTACTGTGGCGTTGTAGGGTGGCACGTAGGGGTCTAGCATTCTAGAGGCAGCGGTTGTAGGTAGGAAGCTTGTGGATATGTTGTCCTTTACTCCTACTAGTATTCCCTCTAGGGGCCTCGCCTCCCCCCTCTTCCACCTCTTTCCGGCATCCTCTGCGGCCTCAAGCACTAGCTCCGGATCCTCTAGGGATATGAAGGCGTTAACCTTAGGCTCCCAGCGCCTTATCTCCTCTAGCACCCTAGCTGCGTGCTCCACCGGATCCATGTCGCCATTAGCGTAGGCGTATAGGAGATCCGCTATTCCTGGGGTCCTGTGCACCGCCTACTTCACCTCCCTCCATGGCACCTTCAAGCGGCCCTCCTCGTCGACCCTATCACTGCCTACAACCCAGGCTAGATCAACAGGCTCACGCTCTCCTCCGGGCCTGAGCCAGCTCTCCTCCTCCCACACGTGGTAGAGTGGCTCGGCCTCGACGCCCTTGAGGGCTTCGCCCACGCCCCTCAAATACTCTGCTATAACCTTTACCTCCCTGCACATCCTCTCCCTTTCATCGCCGCCCAGCTCTAGACGGGCAAGAGCTGAGAGCTTATCCACGGTACTGCACCAATCCTCGTTCAAGGTCCCTTACACCAGCCCTAGTTTCCCAGGGAGAGAGTAGCGGTGCGCAGGTTAGTGTTAATCTAAGGGGCCCTCACGGGAGAGTTTTCATCGCTTTAAGGCCTAGACGGGCCCTAGTAACCTCGTTGAGTCTAGGCCTAGTAGTGCACCGTGTTGAAGGGTTAACGGGTCATGGACGAGTGCAGTAGAGCTGCTCTGCTAGCGACAGGCCTCCACTTAGAACCCCTAGTGCACCCTAAGCCTGGTGCAGTAACCAGGCTTGCTAGTCATAGCGATAAGAACGTGTTCTCCTTCGCTGCCCATGCTACCCTGGTGACGCCGATACTAGTAGAGGCTTGTAATGCTGCCCTGAAGGGCTGCAGCGGGAGGCCCCTCCTTAGGGGGCTGAGCCTCTATAAGAGTATGGTTGCTCCTAGGCTCAAGTCTAATGTGGCTCTTGGAAGCTTCATGCTGGTCCTCCCCCTCGCTGCAGCCTCCGCTAGCGCTCCACGGGGCAGGGTTGAGCATGCTCTTGAAGCTACTAGGTTTGCCTTGAAGTGTAGCGGCGTCGAGGAGGCTAGGCTCTATCTTGAGGTGCTATCCGTGCTAGGGCCTAGCCATCTGGGTCGTTACGAGGGGCCGCTCCCCGACGCGTCAAGGCCGGGAGAGGCTAGCATTGACCTCGCCTCGCTGCTCCGCGGCGCCGACTGGGATGTTGTTCACGGGGAGATTGCTGGGGGCTACCCGCGGACCCTCGAGGCTGCAAGCATTATAAAGGGGAAGCTAGGTGAAGGGGAGGGATTCGAGGAGGCTGTTCTCTGGGCTATACTCAAAGGGCTGGCCGAGTGGGGCGACACGCTGATATATCAAAAGTATGGCGGGAGGGCGTATCTTCAGAGCATCGCTGAGGCCAGCAGGGCCCTCGAGCTTGCCCGGGATAGGGGGGTTAGGGAGGCTGTTGAGTGGCTCGACAGCTTGTGGAGGCCTCGGGGCTGGAATCCCGGTTCTGTTCTAGATGTTATAGCGGCTGCCTTAGGCCTACTAGCGTACCACGACAATATTTATTCATATATATTCTAATATTGGAATAATCTGTATTTATGCCATATTAACTTTGAACTTTTTAAAAGTATATAGGCACTTGAAAAGCTATTGAGTAGGTTTCGTGCCGGGGTGATAAATTTTGGCCAAGAAGGTAGTCATAATCGGTGGCGGCGTCGGCGGAGTAGCATCAGCGAAGATAATATCGAGCGAGGCGCAGAAGAATGGGCTCGACGTAGAGGTAACTCTTGTAACGAAGGAGAGCCGCCACTACATGCCCCCGCTCTTCTTCGACGTAGCCATGGGGGAGGCAGCTCCCGAGGAGACCTACGCCCCTATAGAGAACCTAGGCAAATACTACGGAGTCAACGTCCTGGTAGATCCGGTCGATAGGATAGATGCGGCGAATCACACTGTGATAACCGCCAGCGGCAGGAGACTAGACTACGACTACCTAATAGTGGCGCTAGGCACCAGCTATGAGTGGAACAAGTACCCTGGCCTGGCCGAGGCCGGCTATCACAACTACGATCTAGAGGGAGCTGTGAAGCTGAGGGAGGCGCTGCGCCGCTTCAAGGGAGGCAAGCTCGTGATATTCATACCCGAGGCCCCATACCGATGCGGCATCTACCCCTACGAGGCCGCCACCGTGCTGGCGACGAGCTTCAGGAATGCCGGGATAAAGGCGGAGGTAACCGTGTTGACGCCCGACCCCAAGCCCGTGACCCCGCTGGGCAAGGACCTCCATAAGATGTGGTTCGACGCCTTTGACGAGCTAGGCGTCGAGTACGTGGTACACAAGGGCACCCAGGAGGTCGACGTGGCCAACAATGTCGTGAGAACCGCCAACGTGGAGGAAAAGTTCGACCTGCTAATAAAGATCCCGCCGCCAGGCCTGCCCGAGCCCCTGAAGAAGAGTGAGGGCTTCGTCTGGAAGCAGGACCCCAGGTTCGCCCCGGCAAAGGCGCCAACATTCCAGCATCCAGACTACGACAATGTGTATATGGTGGGGGAGCACAGCATGATGCCCGCAGGAATAAGCCTCGCAGGAGTCTTCGTCCACAACGCCAGCCTAGTAGCAACTAATAACCTGCTAGCAGAGCTCATAGGCTTCTACCCGAGGTACAGCATGCCCACGGCCACCTGCGCAGGCTACTTGAAGGACAAGGGATTCATGGGCCACTGCGAGATCCGCTACAACCCCGAGACAGGGAAGTACGAGTGGGGCAACAGGTGCTACCTAGGACCTATAAGTAGCCTGGCAAGGCTCTTTAAGATGGGCTTCTACAAGAGCTGGCTTGACAGCCTGAGGTGAAGGAGTGGAGGGGGTGAAATGGGATGGCGGAGGCGGCTAAGAGGATAAGTGAGGCTGAGGCCGAGGCCCTGGCAGAGCTAATTGAAGTAGCCGTCATGCTAAAGAAGAGCGGCCTACTAGGCTGGCTGAAAGCCATAGCCGAGAGCGGGGACAAGCTAGTAGAGCTGTTCACCAGCGACTACACGCTCTTCAGGCAGCTAGCGCTTCTCCAAGCAGTGGCAGGCGGCATCGGTAAACTAGAGGTAGGTGAGTTCGTTGATGCGAGGATGAACACTGAGAAAGCCATGTACTGCACCTTCAAGGGGCTAAGCCAGACAGACCCTGCCAAGGCCCCGCGGGTAGGCATGTTCGGCGCCATGAGGATGATGGGCGACAAGGACGTCCAGAAGGGCCTAGGATTCCTGTTAATGCTAGCAAAGAACCTAGGCGCCTGCCTTAACAGCATGGAGGAGGCCGAAAAGAAAAAGGGTTAAACACCAAGGAAACAGTTTTTGACTGGGATAGAGAGTATCATACTTAAATAAAATTGTGGGGGATGTGCTGGGGCCCTACGCCCCTCCCCCGCTTAATCTTTGTCTTACTTCTTGAGCTTACTTCTTGCAGCGCTCCTCTAGCGGCACGTACTTGAGGCCGGTAGGGCCTACGTACTTCTCCGTGGGCCTTATTAGCTTGTTGTTGAGTACCTGCTCTATGTAGTGGGCGCTCCACCCGACTACCCTGCCCATCGCGAAGATCGGGGTGTACATTGGTATCGGTATGTCTAGCTGGTAGTAGAGTACGCCGGTGTACAGGTCTATGTTGGCCGGTATCTTCTTCTCGTTCCACATGACCTCCTCGGCCTTCTTGATAACCTTCATCCAGTAGTCGCCGTTCTTCAGCTTCTCTACGTATTTCTTCGCGACGTCTGTTCTCGGGTCGTGGAGCTTGTAGATGCGGTGGCCGAAGCCCATGATCTTCTCCTTCTTGGCTAGCTTCTCCTTGATGTACTCCTCTATGTACTCGTATAGCGGTACGCCCTTGGCCTCGGCCTTCTGCTGGGCCTCTAGGAACATTTCCATGGCCTTCTCGTTGGCGCCGCCGTGTAGCGGGCCCTTGAGCGCTGCTATGCCGCCTGCTATGGCGCTGTATAGGTCGCTCAGGGTGCTGGCTATTACCCTAACCGTGAAGGTTGAGGCGTTGAAGCCGTGGTCCATGTATAGTACTAGGGTTGACTCGAAGGCTCTCGCCTCGATCTCGCTGGGCTCCCTGCCTATGATCATGCGTAGTACGTCCCATGCGTGGTCCTTGGTGGGGTCGGGCCTGTAGAAGGTGCCGTTCCTTGCTAGGTGCCAGCCTGCAGCGAATATTACTGGGAGCTGCGCCGTCACCCTGAGGGCGTGGTCGTAGAGGAAGTCCTCGTCGAAGCGCCAGTCGGGAGCATAGTACTGACCTAGGAGGCTTACTCCATAGATTCCATAGTACATTGGGTGAGTAGCTGGCACGTATTTCAGCGCGTCGAAGATCTTCTCGGGGACCATGCCCCTATACTTGTCTATCTTAGCCTTAATCTCCTTCAACTCTTCATCGCAGGGCAGGCGGCCATAGAGGATTAGGTGCGTCGCCTCGTAGAAGCTAGCGTGCTCCCCTATATCCTCTATCGTGTAGCCCCTGTATATTGTTGCCTCGCCCTTGGGGTCGACGCCGCTAATCTTAGTCTCATCCACTATAACGTTCACAAGGCCCTTAGGGACTCTGATATAATTGCCCTCCTTGACGCACTCTACTTGCTGCTTCGCGGCCAAGCCTCATACACCCCGTAACTTCCAAGGAGAAAGTGTGGGGCATTAGCATAATTCTAATGTGAAGAAGCAGTAGTATATATGAGGAGATTATGTGGGAGCTAACCCCCCTGTATGGGGTCCCTTATCAGTCTAACCCTGTTAGCCTTACCCTCCTTGATAACTTCTAGGATGCCAGCCTCCACCAGCTTCCTTATATGCCTCCACACCGTCGTCTTAGGGAGGCCCGTCAGCCTCTGAATATCGCTCTGGTAAAGCTCTCCCCCGGCGCTCCGGAGCACCTCAATTATTCTCCTGTCGACATCGTCAAGATCCGCACTGTAGTCTATTGACGCCTCCACCGCCTCCCCAGACTCCTCCGGTGCCATGCTCTGAGAGCCTGTAGAAGGCGGAGGGGTCGGGGCGCTCCTGCCGCCTACCTGGCCCCCACGGCTCCTAAGGAAGAACAATGCAGCCAGCAGTCCTCCTATGACGATAGCAGCCAGCAAGAAAGCAGCTACCGGGAGGCCCTCATCTCGAGGCTCCCCCTCTCCAGGCTCTTCGGCCTCTGCCTCCTGAGCAGGTGCCTCTTCCTGCCCGGCGGCTTCGGTTGTCGTCTCTGCTTGGGTCTGCTCCTCGGTTACCGTCTCTGTAGTGGTGGTTGTCGTTCCTGTTGCTGTCTGCGTCTCTTGAGGCGGCGGCTCTACGCTTAGTGTGTACTTTATTATTTCCTCCCCGGTAAACACGATTACCAGGTTGCCTCCTTCGACTCCGTATTCAACTGCAGATGCGGGGGCGTTGAGCAGCACTACCCCAGGCTCAACGATCAGCTGCGCCTCTCCCGTCACGGGTTTGTACGTTACAGTTACAACCCCGTTATCGACGGTCACCGATGCTAGGTAGTTTATGCTGGCTACTCCCGGAGCCTCAACGGCTATTATCAGCATTCCAGGCTCGGGGTCTGGCTCGTAGATAGCGGGTAGAACCTCGCCCTGGAACTCGACTACTATACTAGCCGGTATCGGTGGGGCCGGCAAGAGGACCTCGTTTACACCGGCATCCAGCTGGACCTCGAGCACAACCCTCGCGGCCCCGTCACCTGCTATCACTAGCTTCTCGCTCACTACCTGAGCCGCCATGGCCGGCCAGGCAAATACTAATCCTAATATGGATAATACAAGTATAGCTACGAAAACGGATGACACCGCACTAATGCCGCTCACGGCTCAATACCCTTGACTAGCCGGTACCGCCTCCACCCTTAACTCTTACACGCAAACACGGCATAAACCTGAAACTAGTCAACCAAGGCGTGGAACAGAGAGCGGAACCGTTCCACTAGGAGGTCCTTAAGCTGAATGGAACCCAGTTTAGAGCCTCCGGGGGCACCGGAGGGTGGATGCACCTTGAGGCTCCAGGCTGTGAGGCTATTTGCCGTACTACTAACAGCGCTGATGATATTCAATAGCGTGTACTACGCTGCCACTGGCGTAGTTGCTCTAGCCCAGCAGGGCGGCGAAACTGCCAGGCTTAGGGAGGAGCTTTCTGCTCAGGTAAAGGTGAGACTCTTAATTCTACAGAAGATAGTGGAAGAGAATCCCTGGGTTCTTGACGAGCTTGGCACTGGCGAGAGGGAGAGGGTAGAGGAGCTACTGGGACTTGCGGACGAGAACTTAGAATCACTCGAAGCTAGCGAGCTTGAGGCTCTAGTAGTCGAGCTTGACAGAATGATAACTAAGGTGGGCTCCCTTGTTGCCGAGGCTGCTAGTGAGAGGGCCGGCGAGTCCGTCTTAGCAGCGATCGCTGTCGAAGTCGCTGACAGACTTGAGGTTATAGCGGAGGAGCTAGGCAGGCCCGATCTTCTAAGCCTCGCGAGCGCCTTAAGGAGCGCTGCCGAAGGCAGGATAGAGGAAGCTCTCACTATACTAGCCACTGTTAATGTCAAGGTAGAGGCTGTTGCAGCCTCCGAGACGGGAGTCAGGGCTGTAAAGGCCGCCATGTCGTCCGTCGAGGCCGGTTCTCCCTTGGATGAGGCACTCAGCGGCGTAGAGAGAGCTATCGAGGTTCTACAGAGGGTTGCTGAACGCGTGCAAGATGAAGAGGCTCAGGCTGCACTAAGGATAGCCCTTGAGAGCCTGGAGAGAGCTAGAAGTGCCATTGAAACAGCTATGCAGCTCTCGGAGACCGCCGGAGAAGATGCAAGGGATGGTGTTGCCAGGGGACTTAGGGTTACCGCCGAGAGGCTCCTGGCTAAGATAGACGATCTCCAGATTAGAGCTGAGGCTCTCCTAGAACTCGCGGGCAGTGACAATGCTGAAACGCTTGAGGAAGCCCTGGAGAGGCTGGGAGAGGCCAGGCAGAAGCTTGAGGATGCACTGGCAAGGCTAGACTCGGGTGACGCAGCGGAGGCGGCCCTACTCATAGGAGAAGCCAGAGTTCTAGTCGAGGAGGCGGAGGGCACTATTGAGGCCGTCGCCGCGTCGCTTGACGCAGGCAAGGCTACTGGAGACGAGGAGGACCGCAGGGCTAGAGAGCTTGCTGAGAAGGCCAAGAACCTCATAAACGACGCGGAGGAGCTAGCTAGGAAGGCAGAAAAGCTCGCGGCCGAAGGAGGTAGCCCGGCCGAAGAGGCCCAGAGGGCCCTAGAGCTTGCTAGAGAGGCCCAGAGGCTGGCAGAGAGAGCATTAACGGCTATAGACGAGGGGAGGCTCGAAGAGGCTGAACAGCTGTTAGAGCAGGCGGAGGAAGCCCTCGATCTTGCAGAAGAAGCCCTCGACAGGGCCGAGGCCCTGAGGGAGGCCATGGAGGAGGCTAGGGAGACAGCTGAGGAGGCGATAGAGGCGGCGAGGGAAGCTATCGACGCTGCTAGAGAAGCCGTCACGAGGGCAGAGGCCGCAGGCCTGCCGGGAGAGGCTAGGCAGAAGCTGGAGGAGGCTAAGCAGAAGCTGGAAGAAGCTCTAGCTAAGCTTGAGGAGGCCATAGCTGCACTTGAAAATGGCGACTACGAAGAGGCACAGGAGAAGGCTATGGAGGCCATGGAGCTAGCCGGCGAGGCCGCCAGGCTAGCCGCTGAGGCCATGGAGCTAGCTGCTAGGCATCAGGCTGAGACTGCAAGTGTTAGAGCTGAGATAGCCGTGGAGAGACTAAGAGCGGAGATACTATCAGTTGTAATAGAAGCTGCCAAGGCATTTGTTAACAGCGAAGACCTTGCAACTGCTGAAGACCAGGTTGCTCAGGCGATGGAGAGACTTGACCAGGCCGAGCAGGCCTTAGAGGAGGATAGGATAGAGGATGCCAGGAGCCTAGTGGAGGAGGCTAGGCAGCTACTAGACCAGGCTGAAGCTCTCGTCGCTGGCGTGATGAGCGAGTCCCTACCGCTAGAGGCTAAGATCCTAGTGACCGATGTTGAGGCGAGGAAGCTCGAGGTGGCGGTTAAGATACTAGAGAAGAAGGCCGAGAGGGTCGGCGATGAGGAGGCCGAGCAGATGCTTGAAGAAGCCGACGATCTTATAGACGAAGCTCAGAAGAAGCTTGACAAAGCCAAGGCGGCGCTATTTAGAGGTGATAACGAAGAGGCAGAGCAGTACTACGGTGAAGCTAGGCAGCTACTAGACCAGGCTAGGAGCCTGGTACTTGAGGCTGCGAGGAAGCTAGCGGAGAGCATAGGCGGAGACACCGCCGACATAGCCAGGGAGATAGCAACGCTACAGGTGGAGGCAGCCAAGATAGCTGGAGAGGCGAGGAAGCTAGCGGAGAGTGGAGCGCCTGAGAGGGTGAAGGAGAAGGCCATGGCAGCCCTAGACCTAGCTGAGAGCGCCTTAAATCTACTGGATGAGGCTGAAGACGAGCTAGAGGACGGCAACGTAGCTGAGGCTAGAAGGCTTGTAGGCGAGGCGAGAGGTCTAATCGAGCAGGCTAGAGCTATGCTGGAGCAGGCTAAGAAGGAGATGGAGCGTGTAAAGGAAGAGGCAGACAAGATAGGGAAGGAGGCCGAGAAGCTAAGGGAGAAGATAGAGGAGAAGCTTGACGAAGCAAGGAGTGTCGCGGCGAAGGCTGAGGAGCTAGGCGTAGAGGAGGCTAAGGACATGGCTGAGGAGGCCGAGAGCCTGCTCGAGAACGCTGCAAGCCTTGTAGAGGAAGCAGTTAGTGATGCAGATAATGGCGATATAGAGTCTGCTTGGGAGAAGCTCGAGGAGGCAAGGAGCCTCTATAAGGAGGCGGCCAGGCTCGTGGAGAAGGCTAAGGAAATAATAGACGAGTATCTGGAGGGCGAGATGGAGGAGGTAAGAGGCGAGATAGCTGAGGTAAGAGCGAAGGCCGAGGTTATGCTGGAGAAGATAGGCGAGCTAAGGGCTAAGGCGGAAGAGCTGGACGCTAGCGATGTGATAGAACTGCTGGATCAGGCAGAGGCCCTAGTAGAGGAGGCGCAGAGGCAGCTAGACCAAGCAGAGGAGGCCCTAGACCAGGGAGACATCGAGGGAGCCAGGGAGCATCTCGAAAATGCTATGCAGCTCCTAGATGATGCCGAGGAGTACGTTGAGGAGGCAAAGCATATGCTTAAGAGTCATGAGGAGGCGAATGCTATTCTAAGGGAGATTGAGGAGAAGATGGAGAGGGTAGAGGCGCTTAGAGACGAGGCAGAGACGCTTCTGGAAAAGGCTGTGCAGATGAACAGTGATGAAGCTACCAGTAAGCTAGAAGAGGCTATGACTCTGTTAGAAGAGGCAAAGGAGCTGCTCGATGAGGCGAAGGATGCTGCCGAGGACGGCGATGTAGACGACGCTAGAGAGCTTCTAATAGAAGCGGAGGATCTAATGGAAGAGGCCAGGACCCTCATAGAGGAGGCACGCAGAATCCTGGAGAGGGCTGAGGAGAGCCTGAGCAGCATAGAGCCCCTACTGCTGGTTGCCGAGACACAGACAACAGCTCTCAGGAACCTAGCAGAGAAGATGAACAACGCTAACGCATTCAACAGCGAGAATATCAGGAAAGCCCTAGACTACATTGAGGCCGCCGAGACTGCCATCGAGAGGGCGCGCGAAGCCGCTGCAAACGGAGACACAAATGCAGCATTCTCAAGCATCCTTAACGCTTACGAAGCTCTCGGGAAGGCTAGAGAGAAGCTGCTAGAAGGAGTAAAAGAGGCAGGCGATCGTGAGTGGGAAGACGAAGGCTGGGATTCCACGTACTCCAGGCACGGCGACGATGAGGGGAGAGGAGGGATCATGCCGGCGGCCGCCGAGACTGCCAGAGTGATGACTTTAATTGAGATCAGCAACGAGTATCTAGAAGCGCTTGACTGGCTAGTGGTCGGTAACCACGACGCCCTAAACAGCGACAATGTAGACGCTGTCCTCAACGCATACTACGATGTATACAGCGCCCTAGAGGAGCTAGTGGATGCAATGGTAGCACTAGCTGAGGGCAACATAGACAATGCTACGAGCGCTGCAGACGATGCATGGAGTAAACTAGCAGACGCTATGGCCAGCGCGTCACAGGCTAAGGAGGTCTTAACCGGTGAAGGACTAGGCGGCTATGTAAGCGAGGCCTCGCAGCTACTAGCTGAAGCACTAAATCTCTGGCGGAGAGCTCTAGACGCCCTTAACAATAGCGAGCCGGGCAGCGACAATGCTAGGAAGGCTGGCGAGGCCGCCAAGTACATACTAAAGGCAGTAATGACCCTACACGAAGCTGCAGCCAAAGCAGTAGGCGACGACAATGGCTACCACGAGTACGCGCTTGAAAGAGCACTAGAAGCCGCAAGGCAATACATAGATGCTGCTAGAGAGCTACTCGAAAGCAACTCCCAGGGAGAGAACAACGTGTTCGTAGCGAGAATAGCGGCAAGCCGCTGAGCATACAAACGAACTATGTTAATCCAACCTTTTAATATCTAATTATAGATACTAGCATGCATTATATCAATACGTTTTAACTAATACTCCTATAATTACTTCATCTTTAATTAGGATATTTTTCATTAGCATTTTAAATGAGTTCCTCATTAAAATACAATTTAGCTTCCGTCTCGACTATATATTAAAATAATAATATGTAATTCATTAATATTACTTATATGCTTTCTTGAATCACGAGAATAATAGAAATAATAATTTAAAGAGTAAGTAGTTGTGGAAGGTTTCATTCGCTCCGCACTACTTTATTAGTTCTGTGAATGGTATTGCTAGCTTCTCCGCGACTCCACTGAAGCTTGCTACTCCCTCTATTAATAGTCCTGTTATCTCGTCTTCACTAAGCCCTCTTGTTTTTAGGTAGAACGTGAATTCTTCTCCTAGGCTTGCCACTGCCGCGCTGTGCCCTGCCCTGGTTATCTCGCCGGTGTGTATCTCTAGTACTGGTACTGCGTATCCCTTGCCCTTCTCGCTTAGCAGTGTTACGTAGCTCTCTACTTCGCTTGCAGCTAGCGATGCTTCATCGTATAGTACCGCTGCTCCCCTCTGGGCTAGGTAGCCGTCTCCTATTACAATGCCCCTAGCCTTTACTACGCCCTCGCTCTCCGGGCCTTTGTGTAGCGTGCTTAGTATTATGTCGCTCTTTGTTGCCGGTCTCGCCACGTTGCTTGCCTTCATTTCGAAGCGTGCCAGGCGGCCGTTTATCAGGTTGTCGTCCTGGAACCTGGTCATTTTGCCTCCTGCGGCGAAGAATAGGCTCTCAACGCTGGCCTGCGCCAGTACCTCTACCGCTCTGAGGGCGTAGACCGGCTTGTTCTTACCATGGTGTACTAGGGTCACTAAATTGACCTCGGCTTTCGGGTTCACTCTTATCTCCGCTAGCAGGGTCTTGAGGCCTCCCGATTCACCAGCGTAATCCACGAAGACTATCTCTCCCTTGGCTCCTTCACCCACATCCAATAGTATATGGTGGCCCACGTATCCGTCGCGCCCGCTACCACTGAATAGTACTATCCTGCCGAAGTCGGCGCCCTCCTCCACTGTTATCTTGACTCCCTCCCTCCACCTGTAGGCGTGGTACGCCGTCATTTTATTGGCGACTTCTATCAGCGTGAAAGGCTTCAAGCCCTCTCCATCCACATAGTCTTCTATCCTCTCAGCCGCTACCCCCTTCGGCAGCCCCGTAATCGATACGTCAACATCTAGCACAACATTGGCCTCGCTGCGTAAATCCCTCAGGAACTCTGCTACTTCATCGGGTTCATCGGCGTACTCGCTATCAAGCCGGGCCTCATACTCCTTCCAATCAGTGTAGTATCTCACCGTAGGCGTGTCAGCTATGGCCTGGAAGGGAAGCTTACGGAGCAATTCAAGGTACTTTTCCCTGCTTCCACTCACACCGCTTCACCCCTCTCAACACTCACCTCTTTAGGCCCCCCGGGAGGGGGGAATCAAGGATAAGTGATTCAAGCATGAATCTCTAGGGATGATAAAAGAGTGGGTCTTCAAACTGTTCATGCCTATAATACACCTCTCTCTTTCTTCCTTCTTATTTATATCCTAGTTTAGCCGAAGGCTCCGTACTTGCTGAACTCTAGCTGTACTACCCTGGTTAGCACCTGTGCGTACTCGAATGGCAACTCTCCTAGGATCTCGTCTAGGAAGCCTAGAACTACCAGGCTCTTTGCTTCGTCCTCGTCTAGCCCTCTGCTTGTTAGGTAGAATAGCTGCTGCTCGGTTAGCCTGCCAGTGGTGGCTTCGTGGTTTACGCTGGCCGTCGGCTCGTCTACCTGGTTGTGCGGGTATGTGTGGGCCTTACTCTTATCGTCTAGTATTAGGCTTTCACACTCTACATTAGCTGTGGCGTTCTTTGCTCCTCTTAGCACCCTTACTATGCCCCTGTAGATGTTTATGCCGCCGTCGGCGCTGATAGTCTTGTTTATTATCTGGCTCCTGGTGTTCTTGCCCACGTGTATGACTTTGCTGCCGCTGTCCTTTATGTGGGGCCCCTTGGCTATTGTTACTACAGTGTTCCTTGTGGCGCTGTTGTCTCCCTTGAGTACCGTGCTTGGGTACACGTAGGTTATCTTGCTGCCTATGCTGCCCTCTATCCAGTCTATCCTGGCCCCGTCCTCTGCGATGCCCCTCTTGTTATTAAGGTTTATCACGTCCTTGCTCCAGTTCTGCACGGTGATTATCTTTATCGTTGCGTTCCTGTGGGCGTAGGCCTCTACCATGCCGTCGTGGAAGCTGAACCTGGAGAGCCTGGGGGCGCTGCAGCCCTCTATCCACTCGACATAGGCGCCCTCATCCGCCACTATCAGACTGTGCTCGAACTGTCCCTCACCGCTCCTGCCTATCAGGAAGAAGCTCTCTATGGGCTCCCTTATCTTGACGCCCTTAGGGACGTAGATGAATGTGCCGCCGCTCCAGAGGGCGCCGTGGAGGGCTGCGAACTTGTGGTCGCTTGGCGGGAATATCCTCATGAAGTACTGTTTAACCAGGTCGGGGTACTTCCTCACGGCTTCCTCCATGGGCAGTACTATGACTCCCTTCTCCTCTAGATACTTCTTCACCCTGGCATATACCGTCTCGCTGTCGAAGACTGTGCTGAGGCCGCTGAGGAACCTGGCTTCTAGCTCTGGGAGGCCGAGCTTCTCGTAGTACTCCCTTATTTCCTTAGGTAGCTCGTCCCAGCTCTTAGCGGGGCCCTGAACCTCTGGCCTGCTGTAGAGCACCATCTCCTCTAGATTGATGCTCTCTATGCCGGTGAGCCACTTCGGCCAAGGCAGCTTGTAGAATAGCTCTAGGCTCCTGAGCCTGAGCCTCTTCATCCACTCGGGCTCCTTCTTTATCCTGCTTATCTCCTCTATCATGTCTTTGGTTATCTTACCCTTGATCTCAACCTCGACCTTTACGGGCTTCTCCCTGCCGAGCAGCTGCTCTGCCAGGTCTACGCCTCCAAGCAGCTCTTTCTTTAGCTCTACCATCTCACCCATTACTCACACCCCACATTAACACTGTTAAAATAGCCTGGTTGGGGGTTTAACCCTGCGCACTACCTTTTCTGAAGGCCTGCTTCACGTAGGCGTATCCCTTCTCCTCTACTAGCCGCGCTAACTCGTATCCGTCCGTAGCAACGACTTCGCCACCTATCAGGACTGTGACCCTGTCGGGCTTCACGTACTGGAGTAGCCTGGCGTAGTGGGTTATCAGCATAACGCCCTTGCCCTGCTCCCTGAGCTTGTTTATGTATTGAGCCACTATCTTTATACCGTCTATGTCTAGCCCGCTGTCGGGCTCATCTAGAATCACTATCTTGGGGTCGAGGAGTAGTGCCTGGAGTATCTCACTCCTCTTTCTCTCGCCGCCGCTGAAGCCCACGTTTACCTCTCTCTGGAGTATCGAGGGATCTAGTCCTATCTCCTTCGCTAGCTCCATCATGCGCTTGAGTATCCTCGGGTCGCGGGGCCTGCCGAGTTCCCCCTCGCCGCCCAGCTTCTTGTTGGCCGCTGCTATTATCAGGCTGCTCAGCCTGACGCCCGGCACCTGAGGCGGGTCCTGCATAGCCAGGAATATGCCCTTGATAGCCCTCTCCTCTGGGGGCAGGTCCTTTATGCTCTCCCCGTCTAGCAGTATGTCGCCGTCTACAACCTCGTAGATCTCTCTACCCATTATGACATAAGCTAGACTGCTCTTGCCGCTACCGTTAGGCCCCATTATGGCGTGTACCTCTCCGTAGTTCACGTTGAGGCTCACGTTTTTGAGCACGGTCTTCTCGCCTATCCTAGCGGTCAGGTTTACTACTTCTAAGCCCATCGAGTGCACCCCACTATCCGCACTTTAACCTGTGTTAAACAGTGTTCTGGCGGGGGCTGTTAAACTCTGAGTGGTACCCCGGAATATATTTAACAATGCCCGAACCCTTCTTCCGGGCCTCAGAGGAGGGTGGAGGGCTCCGTTGCCCGGCAGGCCCGTGATATATGTTCACAAGACCTGCGCCTCCAGTTACGGCCTCTACAGGGAGCTAGCCTCCCGGAGGCTCCTAGAGAGGGTGGAGCTGAGGCCCACGATAGCTCCTGTCGATGAAACCGGCCGCTTGATATGGAGCGTGCCGTGGCTACTAGTAGATGGCGCACCCGCTGGCACCGACCCATTAAGCTTCGAGGTGGTGAAGGCTGCTATAGCGGGTGAACGCGTCGAGGCTCCACGGGACGTAGGCGAGGTCTTTATGGAGGCCGTCCTTCACAGCGCTCTAGCGGCTAGCATAGTGGTGGTTAACGGCTCCTTGAGGCCCGTGCTCGACGAGGGCTTCGTGTCTGCAGCGCTCCACTCGCCCCTAACCGGTGTGGAGCCCTCCGAAGCAGCCAGGGCCATAGCCGAGAGGGAGCAGGAGCTGTTGGAGGCGTGGCTTGGCAAGCTATCGAGAGCCGTAGCGATAAGCTTTGTCAGGGAGTCGTGGTGGGCCAGCGGCGGCGCCATAAACGCTTCCTCCCTTACGAAGCTAGTGGAGAGCGGCGGCTTCAAGACCTGGCTCCTTGGTAAGGCCAGCGTGGGCCGCCTAGGCCTCCCAGGCGATCCCCGGGATCTAGCAGAGAACCCGAGGATAGCGGAGGCCGAGGACTTCATAGTTAAGGCGGCGCCGGCGCTGATTAGAAGAGTAGCGAGGGAGCAAGAAGAGGTGCTCGGTGACCAGGAGTGGATGAGGATCTGAAGTCCAGGGTGCTAGCCTGGCTAGCCGAGGAATTCGATGTAACGAGCGAGCCTGTACCGCCTAACCTTCCCCTAGAGTGGGCGCTCAGGGTGACCACTAGGGGCCCAACTAGGATCTCTGCCGTCGTCCAGAAGGCGAAGGGGAAGGACTCTATAGCTGTCACGCTGGGAGTCAGCGTCAGCGAGTTCCACAAGTCCCGTATGAGGGAGGTGAGCAGGGAGGAGCGGCTACAGTTAATATACGAGGTTCACCGAGGCGTTCTGCATCTATGCCCTAACTGCATAGTAGTTGTTCAGGCCAACGATGACGTACTGATGAACGTGCTGGTAACTAGGATCCTCTACATAGAGTCGCTGAACAGGCAGGAGCTAATGGACACCGTGAAGACGGTGGTAAACGTTGTACCGCTAGTATCGGGGGCGATGATAGCGAGGCTCGGCAAGGCCGCGCAGCCAGGCGAGAGGAGCAGGAGCCATGAGGGATACATGTGAGGAGAGGCATAACAAGCTAGTGGTATTGGCGAGAGGTGAATGCCTAAAGCTGACTGCCGTCGTCGAATCTTCATCTCCCGTAGGGCTAGAGACGAGGGAGCTTGAAGAAGAGTGGCTTAGGACTGCATACGCACTCGGAGGCCTTACACTCGTCTACACCTGCAACGGTGAGTGGGGTCTAGTGTCACGCCTCTATCTCCCCCTCTCCTTCACATTTACAGGAGCCCCGAGCCGCCGCGCTGAGGCGAAGAGCGATAGATCTATTCTAAGGGCCTGGGCTGCTGCCTCCTTGAAGGGCGGCGAGGCCCTGAAACTACTTGAGGGTCCTCTCGTGCTGCCTAGCGGCTTTGCGTGGAGCCTAGGCGGGCCCACGAGGCTGGCCCCTGCCGGCTTCGAGTGTTTGCCACCCTACGCTAGGGAGGGCTAGGATAGCCTTGCCGAGCATTAGTGAGGTGCTCCGCAGGATAGACGGTAGGGGGTATAAGGCGTATAAGGATCTCGCCAGGGCCAGCGAAGAGGTGGACGGGGTAAAGGTAGCCGTTGTCAGGGTTCAAGGTGACCCCTTCGCTCCGCCGAGCGTTGTCAGGCTTGAAGCATGGATGCGCGTCTCTGAGAGGCTGACTTTGAAAGCTCCTATAGCTGTGGCTGACTACATTCATAGGATTCTCCTCGATGAGGCTAAGAGGGCATCCATGAGGGGGGTGGGCGAGGGGCGCAGCGGCCTCTTATCGCTGCCGAGGCCTGCTCCCATAATGGTGCCTCGCAGCGCCGTCGAGGCTAGGCCCCAGGGGATGGGCTTCAGGGTTGTGGCTAGGCTCTGGGTCGGCTTGCCTAGTAGGCGCCGCAGGGTTATGGCTCGGGAGGCTCACGAGCTTCTCCTAACTAGGGCCCCCGGCGCTTTTACCAGGTCGCTTATGAGGGCTTCAAGGAGTAGGGGGCTCCTGGAGTATGCTAGGGCCTGGCTGGAGCAGGAGTATATTAGGGGCGAGCTCCGGAGGCGGAGGCTAGCCGCTTTCGTGGGTGACGGCAGCGTTTTGCCCCGGGCTTGTGGGGGGTGCTGGAAGCCCCTGAAGGGTGCTATACCATTTGAGAGCCCCGCTAGCCTTAGGGTTGAGGTCGAGCTTCCCACGGGGAGAAGCATTACTGGCATGGGAGTGCCTCTGGGCCTTGCCCTCGTCTCAGGGCCCGCCTTCCACGGGAAGACTACCCTAGCCGAAGCCATATACCATGGAGTCTGGAATCACGTGCCGGGCGATGGCAGGGAGCTAGTAGTCTCTAGGGAGGAACTCTTCTACGTTGAAAGCGAGAACGGTCGGTGGGTTAACTGTGTCGACCTATCCCCCTTCGTGCTCAGCCTGCCAGGCGCCAGAGAGAGCCTACGCTGCTTCTCAACCCGCGACGCCAGTGGGGCTACCAGCATTGCTGCCAGCGTGCAAGAGGCCGTAGAGGCCGGGGCAGAGGTTATAGTTGTAGACGAGGATACGGCGGCCACGAACTTCATTCACAGGGACTTCTGGGCCGAGGAGGTTACCGGGAAACGCACCTTGAATCCCCTTAGCGAGGAGGCGCCCGAGATGGCTAAGAGCGGTATAGGAGTGGTCGCCGTTGTTAGCGGCAGCCCCCAGTTGATAGCCAGGGCCGATGCAGTAATCGTCATGGATGAGTATAAGGCTAGGGACGCCAGCGGCTACAAGGAGAAGGCTGCAATGGCCCTGGAGGCCTCGGGCTATAAACCCGGTGGTGTACCCTACGAGAAGCCCGTGCCCCGCAGGGTGTCAAGGCCCGTCATCTACGAGAAGAGCAGGGTGAAGGGAGCCAGGCTAGAGTTAAAGGGTGCCCCGCAGCCCTACATCGACTTGTCGAGCAATAAGCAGCTTGAGGAGGAGATGCAGCTCGTCACCTCCGTCGTTGCCGCCCTCAGGATAGCCTCTAGGAGGGGTGTAGTGGCGGTTGAAGAAGCTAGGAGGATTAGCACCATGCTATGGACCTGGGACTACTCCTGGCTCAGCGCCGAGCCAGGGCCCGACCTATCATATGTCAGGCCCCTAGATATAATGTTCGTCGTCAACAGGCTCCCAGGCCTAGCCATGGAGGCTCTAGGCGGCTAGGCGGTCTGAGACTGTAGGGTGCGCGGCACCGGTATCTTGCCTTCGTCAACTACTCCCTCCACCTTGAAAGCTAGGCTATGCTCCCTCCTGCCCTGAAGATATTTAGAGGCCGCCTTGAGGACTATGAGCATCTGTAGCAAAGCGTAGTACGCGTCTGCTAGTGACAGGCTTCTGGCCAGGCTCAGCGCCTCCTTGAGCCCTGGTGTTTTGATGAAAATCAACGACTCCCTCCGGCTTCCCCCCTTTATCCTTGTTGCTAGCTCCCATAGCTTAAGGGCGCCCCAGTCCCTTGTAGCTAGAGGGACTTCCCTTCCTTCGAGGGCCATTATTCCTGCCTCGCACTTAACGGCGCCGGGCGTCTCTATTATCGGTGATCCTGAGAGTCTTAGCTCCTCTAGAGCGGCGAATGCGAGGAGGTCTATGAATGTCCATAGTGAGGGTGGTGATTTGAGTTTCTCGCTTAGCCTGCCCGCCACCTCTGTTACCGCGCAGCTGGGTACCAATGTTTTCAGGCCTCTTCGGGTCTCAACGTGTATCCCGGCATAGGCCATGTTAGTGTCTATGAGTACGCTGCCTCCGTTGAGGGCGTCGCTGAGCCTCAACCCCTTGAGGCTCTCCGGCTCCTCCACTATCGGTGGCACGAGACCCGTGTACATGACCATCTGCCACACCTTACTCTTGTCAGGTTCCTTCTCGGACTCCACAGGCAGTGCTATCTCATTGTAGATGCATCTCACCGCCGCCTCGACGGCTCGCTTAACCGAGTCTGCGTCGCAGAGGTTCTGCACCCTGAAGCAGTCACTATAACTTGGCTTAGCGTTGAACCCTCCCCTCGTCACAGCTATCTTAACATCTAGTGCTGGCCCGCCGTCTCTTCCCCGGCACTCCGCCACCACGCCGCCGCCGGGGTCAACGTAGTAGCGACCCCCCTGCAGGTTCAGTAGTCTAGCTAGCCTGGCTACGCCGCATGCTATAGGAGGCAGCTTGTAGCCGTTGGGGAGGGTACAAGCCCCCCCAGCCTTATCGCTTTGAGGCTCGGCCACGGCCTTGCCGCACGTCTTGCCCAGGACAGCGGGGCTTTGCGATATGGCGTTAGCTGGGTGTATCCTGATCACTGGCTCCAGGCCTCTGGGCACGAAGGGGTACGTGCTCCCCGTCCATGGGCCCCAGTAGAAGTCCACGTGAGCCACTTCAGCCTCAGTCGCTGTAGAGGCGGTAGTGTCCTTGGGGCTCTGGGGTAGGCTTGCTAGGCTGGCGGCTGCGGCGAGCCTCCTACTAGCAGGGCTTATTGTAACCACGACATTCCTTTCTCCGCACCTAGCCATCGCTTCGTCAACTATTATCTTGCGCAGCTTCTGGGTGGTGTTGCACCCCTCACTGCTTCCCTCGATCCAGTCACAAATCTCGCGTTCAACGAACTCCACGCAGTCAACGATGCCCCTCACGGCCTCTGCGAGTCTCTTCGCCTCGCTGGCCACCCGCCTAGTATAGACTAGGTAGACGACGTTAGCCCTGTACTCCTCCACGCCCCTAAGGATACTAGATATTAGGCTATCCAGAGAATAAGGCCCAGGAGATAAAGGGATAACAAGAGCCCTACATTCCTCCTCCCCGGCCAACTGCTACGGCACCACTCCCAAGCTCTAGTCCCTAGACGCGCCTCATAGAGGCTAATGACAAGGGCTGGGAGTCTTGGGCCTCATACTCGCGGGTGGAGGATACGCGCCCGGTCTCCAGACAGTGGAGGTGCTTGAATCCCTAAAGAACGCCAACAAGGTATACGTAGATACCTATACGATGCCCGGAGCAAGGTGGCTGCTCGACCTCGCAAGGAGCTATGCAAGCGGTAGTGTAGTTGCGGCCGAGAGAAAAGTGCTCGAAGAGGGGTCCTCGTCTATAGCGAGAGAAGCTCTTGATAGCAATGTAGTAGTGCTCGTACCGGGGGACCCGCTTATAGCAACCACGCACGCCACACTCATCGCGGAAGCCGCGAGAGCCGGCGCCACGATCAGGCTGCTCCCCGGCGTCTCTGGAGTGTGCGCTGCCAAGAGCCTTAGCCTCCTCCACTACTACCGCTTCGGCCGCACTATCACGGTACCCGGGCCCTGGAGAGGCGTTAAGGCTTACAGCGTTGTCGAGGCTATCTATGGCAATATATGCGTGGGACTCCACACTATGCTCCTCCTAGATGTTGAGGAAGGCGGTGCCGGGCAGCTAGGCCCGGGAGAGGCGGTATCTATACTGCTAAGCCACGAGGCAGAGCTCTCCATGGAAGCCGGGTACGAACCCTTCCTTGGTAGGCTCCCCCTCCTTGTAGTCTCGGCCGGTCCCAACGGGAGCCATTTCATATCGATCCATGAAAAGATGATAGCTGCAGAGAAGCTGGAACACACGGAGGGCAGGATTTACAGTTTAGTGGTGCCGGCAGAGCTGCATGAAAGCGAGGAGTGGGCTCTCAGAGAGGTCTACGGCTTCGAAGGGTACGATAAAACCGTTTATAGGTCGGCTGAGAGGGTCTGTGGTCTCCTCCGCTTTAGCGCCCGTGGGGTCAGCATCCAAGTTTAGGCCCTTCCTGCGCCTCTATCCGAGCCTTCACGACCTTGTTGCCCCGCTCTTCGAGCTTCCTAACAGTCTCCTCGCCGAGAAGCGAGGGATCGAAGACCAGGATTTTACCCTCTATGTTTGATTCTAGAAGTCTCCTTGCTACCTCCTCTCTGGGGCCCTTCATAGTCTCTACTATCCTTATGCCGCGGGAAACTGCGTAGCTCGCTGCCGCAGCTCTCTGCAGCTCTGCATCAACCGGGGCATCCTCGACTACTACTAATACCGCCTTCTCGCTGGGCTCGAGTAGCTTCTTTATCCTGCCTAGGACCAAGGCCTCCTCTACACCCCGGTAAAATAGTGTGTATAGCGTGGGCCTGGTTTAAGAAGTAGCATTTACTTTACTATTACTTTCTCTTGAGTAGGAAGTGAATCGGCCTCTCTAGGGCTAGCTCCGCCGCCTCTTTTAGAGCCTCGGATACTGTGGGGTGCGGGTGTATGGTTAGCGCTATGTCCTCTAGAGTGGCGCCCATCTCTATCGCTAGGGTTGCTGCTGCTATGATCTCGCTTGCGTGGGGTGCCGCTATGTGGAAGCCTAGTACCGCCTTGCTACTCCTCTCATAAACTATCTTAGCGAAACAGTCACTGCATCCCTCCATGGATACCCTGGCTAGACTCCCTAGCGGGAGCCTCTTCTCCTCAGCGTCTATCCCCTGTTTTCTGGCCTCCTCCAGGGTGAAGCCCGTACTAGCTATTTCCGGCTCTGTGTATACTACTTGAGGTACTGCCTTGGCGTCGTAGGCTGCCGACTCGTCGCCGGCAGCCCTCTCTGCTGCTACTACTGCCTGGAGGAATGCTTTGTGAGCTAGTAGGGGCGGGCCTGCGACGTCGCCGGCAGCGTATACCCCGGGAGCGCTTGTCTCCATTCCATCGTTCACTGTGATGTAGCCTTTCCCGTTTAGCCTCACGCCGATTCTCTCGAGCCCTAGTCCTGCGGTGTTCGGCCTTCTGCCTGTAGCAACAAGGGCTATGTCGGCTTCGATGCTATTGCCCCCCTTTAGTGTTGCAGCTATGCTTGCCTCTCCTCGCTTCATCTCCTCAACTATTGTTCCAGTGTAGATCTTCACGCCTAGCTTCTTCAAGTGTCTTTCTACGATCCTTGAGAAGTCCTTGTCCATCAACGGTAGTATTCTGTCGAGAGCCTCGACTAGATGCACCTCTACCCCTAATCTAGCCATGGCGGCTGCATACTCTACGCCAATATAGCCGCCGCCTATTATTAGCATGGAGCCAGGCTTCCTCCTAAGCCCTAGTATGCTCCTGTTATCATGTACAACGCTGCCATCGGGCTCCAGACCTCGGGGGAATGCAGGACTGGTGCCCACGCTGACCACGAGCTTCTCGTATCTTAGTCTATCGCCATCAACGCTTAGGAAGCCTGGAGCCTCTATCCTAGCCCTACCCCTGACAAGCTCGACTCCATAGCCCTTGAGCAGGTACTCTACCCCTTGGGATATCCTCTTTGAGAAGTCTGTTACCCATTCCATTAGATCCTTGAAGTCGTAGTCGGGCCTCCCCTTTATGAAGGGGAGGAGCGCTGCTGCCGTTACTGCTTCGGCAGCCTTTATCATGGCCTTTGTCGGTATGCAGCCGTAGTTAGTGCATTCACCCCCCAGTTTGTCGGCCTCCACTAAGGCTACGTTGAGTCCGAGTTGCGCTGCTCTGATGGCCGCCGGGTAGCCTCCGGGGCCGCCGCCTACAACGACTAGGTCGAACTTCTCGGCCATCCCTAACGCCACCTCCACTTCCTTTACTCCGGCGAGCATTAAACCGTTGTTTACGCTACTGGAACTCGTCATCTGCGGCGAATATCAGTGCAGGGTTCTCTAGTAGCCTTTTGAGTTCGGTGAGGAATCTGGCTGCGTAGGCCCCCTCTATCGCTCTGTGGTCGAAGCTCAGGCTCAGATACACTATCTTCCTTGGCTTTATCTCGTCGCCTACAAACATGGGCCTCTCTACCATCCTGTGGACTCCTAGTATTGCTACGTTGGGCGGATAGATTACTGGTAAGCCCATTATGCTGCCCACGCTGCCCACATTGGTTACCGTGAAGGTCGCTCCCGTCGCCTCTTCGAGGCTCAGGTTCTGGCTCCTAGCCTTCTCAGCAAGCCTACTTATCTCTCTAGCCAGAGCGAAGAGCCCGAGTTTGTCGGCATCCCTGATAACAGGCACCATCAGGCCGTGGGGCGTGTCGACGGCTATCCCTATATGGTAGTACTTCTTTACTACTAGTTCCATCTTCTCATCGTCTAGGCTGGCGTTTAGCCATGGATAGGCCTTGAGGGCCTTCACCACCGCTTTTATAATGAAGGGCAGGTATGTTAGTTTTACGCCCTTCTCTTTTGCTAGCGGCTTAAGGCTCTCCCTGAGTTTCGCTAGCTCTGTGAAGTCAACCTCCTCTATAAGGTATGCATGCGGTATTTTGCTCTTGGACAGACTCATTGTCTGAGCCATTACCCTGCGTACTCCCCTCAGCGGCACCCTCTCCTCCTCGGCAACGGCCTCGACCGCTGAAGGCTGCTGCAGGGGCTGAGCAGGCTTGGGCGGCGCCGGGGCTACCTTGGCCTTCAGCTCTTCAGCCGCTCTCCTTACGTCATCCTCTGTTATTGCTCCACGCGGCCCCGTACCCTTGACTAGCGCTAAGTCTACTCCGAGCTGTCTGGCTAGCCTCCTAACCCTGGGCGGCGCCCTTACTAGGATCCTGGGCTTCTCAACCGGCTCGCGGGCCTCTACGGGCTGGGGCTGCGCTGTTCCCCCAGCTTCTTCGGCCGCTGCTTGCTTCTCCTCCACGGTCTTCTCGGCCTCCGCCGGCTTCTCCTCTGCTTTCTTACCGGGGGCGCCTCCCACCTCTATCTCCATTATCGGTTCTCCCACCTGCACGACGTCGCCCGGCTTCGCTAGGAGCCTCCTCACTACTCCAGTAACGGGGCTCGGGATCTCTACTGTTGCCTTGGCTGTCAACACCTTAACTACGGGCTGGAACTGCTTCACAGAGTCTCCTTCCTTTACCAGCCACTCTACTATCTCTCCTTCCGCTATTCCCTCTCCTATATCCGGGAGCTTGATCTTGACTATCTTGTCCACCGCTCTATTCACCCCCCTCGAGCGCCTCCCGTGCTCTGCCGGCGGTTTCTACCACTGCATCACTTCTCTTATCGCCCTGTAGATCCTGGCTACGTTGGGCATGTAGAGCTTCTCGTGTGCTAGCGGGAATGGGGTGTCGTAGCTGGCTACCCTCATTACGGGGCCTCTTAGCATGTCTATGTGGTTCTCGCTCACGTATGCAGAGATCTCCGCTGCTGGTCCGAGGGTGCGGCGTGCCTCGTGGACTATGACTAGCCTGTTGGTCTTCTCGAGGCTCTCGAGGACTAGGTCTTTGTCCCAGGGGAGGAGTGTTCTCAGGTCTATTATCTCGATGCTCCACCCCCTCTTCTCGGCGTGCTTCGCCGCCTCGAGCGCTTGATACACCATGGCACCCCATGTTACTAGTGTGACGTCGCTTCCCTCCTTCACTAGCCTGCCCTTGCCTAGGGGTACTATGTAGTCGCCTTCCGGCACCTCCTCTCTTATCCTCCTGTAGATCACCTTTGGCTCGAGGAATATCACTGGGTCGTCGCTTCTTATGCTGGCCTTTAGCAGCCCCTTAGCGTCCTTGGGGGTGCTCGGCATGACCACGTAGAGGCCTGGGGTGTGCATGAAGTAGGTCTCGGGGCTCTGGCTGTGGTGCATACCGCCTCTTATGCCGCCACAGCAGGGCCCTCTAATCACCATCGGCGTCTTATACATGCCGGCGCTCCTGAATCTGACCCAGGCAACATTGTTCACTATCTGGTCGAATGCTTCGTACACGAAGTCTATGAACTGTATTTCGGCTACCGGCCTGAGACCGTACATAGCCATGCCTACGGCTACTCCCACTATGCCCATCTCTGTGAGTGGAGTATCTATCACCCTGTCGGGGCCGAACTCGTCTATCAACCCCTCGGTGACTAGGAAGACCCCACCCCTCCTGCCCACGTCCTCGCCCAGCACTACTACCCTCTCGTCCCTTCTCATCTCCTCCCTGAGGGCCTGGTTCAGCGCCTGAACCATGTTCATGACGGGCACCGCCACCACCTCCCTCTCCGGGTTTACTCCTCTAGTTGTAAGCCCAGCTCCTCTGCTACCTCGAACTGCTCCTCGAACTCCTTGTACTCCTCTTCTAGGTGCCACGGCATCCTTGAGTAGACGTTGTGGAAGAAGACGTCCCTAGGCAGCCCCGGCTTCTCTAGTACCCTCCTAATTATCTCCTCTACCTTACTGTCCCACGCCTTCTCTATCTCCTCAGCCTCCCTGAGGGTTAGCACACCCTGCTTGTCTAGGTATAACTTGAACCTCCTCAGGGGGTCGAGCCTCTCAAATGCCTTGACCTCCTCCTCGTTCCTATACCTTGATGGATCGTCTGCTGTCGTGTGAGGCCCCATCCTGTAGGTTACCGTCTCTATTAGTGTAGGGCCTCCACCGTTCCTGGCCCTCTCTACGGCTTCCTTTGCTACACTGTATACTACTAGTATGTCGTTACCGTCTATCCTCTTCCCGGGGACTCCGTAGGCTAGAGCCTTAACCGCTAGGGTGGGCGCTGCCGTCTGCCTTGTCACAGGCACACTTATCGCGTACTGGTTGTTCTGTATCACGAATACCACTGGCGACTTGAATACGCCCGCGAAGTTTAGGCCTGCGTGGAAGTCTCCCCTGCTTGTTGAGCCGTCGCCGAAGAAGGTGACCGTCACGATCTTGTCGCCTAGTATCTTGGCCGCCATCGCGGCCCCTACGGCGTGGGGTATCTGGTTCCCCACGGGTACGGGGGCTGGAACAATATTATACTTCCTGTTACCGTAGATGGCGAAGTCGCTGCCCTTCAAGGGATCATCCTTTGTGTTGAGGGCCCTGTCCAGGATTTCCTCCTCGCTCATGCCCCTTGCTATGTATGCTCCCAGCTCCCTGTAGCTGGGGAAGAGCCAGTCCTCGGGCTTCATGGCCTTCGCTACTCCAACAGCTGTGGCTTCCTGGCCCTTGTTTGGAGCATGGAGAGCTACCTTCCCCATTCTCTGGAGTCTTAGAAGCCATGCATCAATTACCCTGGCCCTCACCATTAGCGTGTACAATTCCAGCAGCTCGTCGGGGCTCAACTTGGGGTGCAACTGTTCGTCTACTACTTCGCCATCCTCATCTAATACCCTCTTGAAACCCAGCGCCTCGTCCAGCAGCCTCTGGTACTCCTCCCTCACGTCGCGGGGTGCAGGAGCGAAGGGGAAACGGTGGAAGGTAACCCCCTTCTCCATGAAGGGACTCCTCCATACTATACAACTCGTCCCAGTGAGGGGGATATAGAGGGGCGATGACCACGGATCTAAGGCCTGAGCCTGGGGCCCTCATCGTCTGTAGCCGAACCTCTGCTCCCCTCAACCCGGCATGTATGGAGGATGCCGTGCGGCTTGGCGTGTGACGCGGGTTAATAGTTTCCAGTCTGCAATGTTGTTGCTCATTGAAGGATAGGAGGGCCCGGCTGGAGCCTTGGAGTCGGGCTACAGCAGAGTTGCTGTGATCGACTTCGGGGGCCAGTATGCTCACCTGATAGCGAGGCGCCTCAGGGAGCTGGGCGTCTACTCAGAGCTAGTACCCGCCGCTGCTCGTGGAGATGCATTGGAGGCCGTGGATAGGTACGATGCTGTGGTGCTGAGCGGGGGTCCTCAGAGCGTGTGGGAGGCTGGCCACGATGATATAGCGTTGAAGGCTCTCTCCTCCGGGAAGCCCGTGCTGGGCATTTGCTACGGCCACCAGCTCCTAGGTAAGGTGGCTGGAGGCCTTGTGAGCCGCAGTCCCTACCCCGAGTTTGGACCCACTGAGGTTGAGATCCTAGAGCCGGGCGACCCCCTATTCCGTGGCATGCCACAACGATTCACAGTATGGATGAGCCACAACGATGCAGTCCTAGAGCCTCCCCGCGGGTGGAGGGTTCTAGCTAGGAGCCGTGGAAGCCCTGTGGCTGCGATGCGTCTCGGCCCGGCAGTGGGGGTGCAGTGGCATCCCGAGGTTAGTCACAGCGAGTATGGCTTTGAGCTGCTGGGTAACTGGCTGGATTCGTGGGGCGCTGTTAGGGGGTGGAGGCCTGAGGGCCTCATAGACGTGCTGGCAGAGTACGTGAGGCGTGAAGTGGGTGAGGGGGTCGCCGTCGCAGCTGTCAGCGGGGGTATTGATAGTACTGTCGCTGCATTGATAGCAAGGAGGGCCCTCGGGGAGAGGCTAAAGCCTGTATTCATAGATCACGGCCTTCACCCTTCTGGAGAGGTTGAGAGGGTAACTAGGCTCCTGGCTAGCGTCGGGCTAGACCCTATAGTAGTTGATGCCTCGCACGAGTTCCTAGGCGCCTTGAGGGGAGTTGTGGATCCGGAGGAGAAGAGGAGGATCGTCGGCAAGATCTACGGCGAGATCCTGCTCCGCGAGGCGAAGCGGCTAGGTGCCACGGCCCTGGTTCAGGGTACTATCTACCCTGACGTGATAGAGAGTGGTGCGAGGCCCGGCGCCGATACTATAAAGACCCACCACAACGTTGGCGGCTTGCCAGATCTGGGATTGAAGATAGTAGAGCCCCTCCGCTACCTCTACAAGGATGAGGTCAGGCGGATAGCTAGACAGTTAGGGGTGCCGGAGGAGATCATTAAGAAGCAACCAGTGCCAGGCCCGGGACTCGCAGTCAGGGTAGAAGGCGAGGTGACCCTCGAGAAGCTAGCCGTAGCGAGGATGGCGGATAGAATTGTAAGAGAGGAGATAGAGGCTGCGGGGCTCGGCGAGGCGCTGTGGCAGTATTTCGCAGTTCTGACTGCTAGCAAGGCCACAGGCGTTAAGGGCGACGCTAGGAGTTACGGCTATGTCGTTGCTGTACGAGCCGTCCACAGCGTTGACGCCATGACTGCTAGGCCCGCTAGGCTGCCATGGGAGTTGCTGGAGAGGATAGCGCATAGAATAACAAGCGAGGTTCCTGGCGTGGTTAGGGTCGTCTATGATATAACGAGTAAACCCCCGGCTACCATAGAATGGGAGTAGCCCCTCGCGGTGATAACCCTGAGAAAGCCCCCTCACAGCTCCTCCTTGTCGAGCTCGTCTAGGTCTATCTCTATTATCTCGCCCTGCCTCTTCTCCTCCTTCTCTCTTCTAGCCCTCTCGGGCTGCTCCTCACCGCCGACCTTCAGCTTCTTCACCACCGCTCTCCACTTGTAGCCGCAGTTGGGACACTCGAAGCTGCCCATTACCGTCACTGTTATTCTGCCGTACTTGTCTGGCAACGGGCTTACGAGGGTCCAGGTCTTGGTTGGCTCCTCGACTCGGGTGCCGCATTGGGGGCAGATGAATGGGTCACTCTTCTTCCTTCTCCCCCCGCCTCTCCCCCGTCTACTCAACTGTGCGCCACCTCTGGCCGTAGCCTTCTGGTGTCTCAAAGGTTATGGTGTGGCTATAACCAGATTCCCTTAGTCTCTTGGACAGCTCTACTATTAATTGGCTTAGCTTCTCTAGCCTCGGCCTGGCGCCTGGCGTGTTTATAACGATCTTCACTGTTATGCTGTCGTCGCTTATCTCGTCTATGAAGAGCCCGGGCTTCGTCATGCTTTCTAGTAGCTCCTTTGCCCTCATTGATACGACGCTCCTGACTATCTCCTTCACATTCTCTATATGGTGTACGTCTTGCAGCCCCCACACCCTAACTGTTACCCTGAAGGAGAAGGTCTCCCTCCTCTGCAGCACTCCATCCCTTATTATCGTTATGTTTGGGATCGAGTAGAGGCCGTGGGGGCTCTCCAGTATTATGTGCAGCGGCTTTATGTCCCTTACCTTGCCGTGGACGCCGTTTGGGAGTACCAGGTACTCTCCTTGGCCTACGAGTCTTAGGCCTATGATGATGTAGTAGCTTGCCAGGTTAGCTATTATGTCCCAGCTCGCTATTATTACGCCGAAGAAGCCTACGAGGAGCAGGGCCATTACGAATGTGCTGCCCGTGAAGATGAATATAATCGTTAGTATTATTGCCATGTAGACTGCAGCCTTCGTTATCCTGTATATCGTGTCCTTGCTACTCCTATCTATAACCCTGGCCTGTACCAGCCCTGAGAGCATGCCTTGGAATAGTCTCAGCGCTATCAGGCCACCTATCACAACGGAGAAGCTTAGAACCAGCCGCCACGCTATGTCGCCCTGCGACGCCTCTTTCACGACAAAGTCCATTATCTCCGTAACGTCGACCTGGACCATCCCTTATCTCCCTTTTTAACTCTTCCTCTGTCCCCCTTGATCTCGACGCTCATCTAAGCCTGGCCTATGTTTCCTCTGGGGCCGTTAGAAGTACTTTGCTATCTCGCTTATGTAGTCCTTATGCACCAGCGCCACTACCACTAGGCCTTCCTCTAGGGGTCCCGCCGAGTCGGGATCTATGAATTTCTCTCCGTCGTATACCGCTATCGGGTATATTTTCCCTTCTAGGTCCTCTGCTTCTATGAGGTCCCTTAGCCTGCGGCCCCTCACGCTGCTCAGCCTCTTAACGGTGAATGATGCTACGACGTATTCCCCCGTGAGTAGGCTTGCTAGGATTACCGGGGTCGATGCTCCTTCTATCATTGAGTAGAGCATGTTAGCTATTATCCTGGGCTCTACTACCACGCCTGTAACTCCTATTAGGTTCAGGACTCTCATGGTGCCGACGTCGCGGACTCTAACGTATATCCTCTCTACCCCGTATACCCTGGCTAGGGCCGCTACGAACACGTTCACCTCGTCCTTGTCCGTCACGCTCACTATTACATCGTATTCGGAGAGGTCGAAGTCCTGATAGAACCGCGGATCTGTGACGTCGCCTACCCTGCTCTCTACGTCTGCCTCCTCGCTCAGCACAGTGACCTTGTACTCATCCTTATCTATTATTGTTACGCTGTGGCCCACCTGACTCAGCATCTTAGCTAGGTGACTCCCGACGCCGCCTGCACCTATTATAAGCACCTTCAACGCCAGCCACGCCTCGCCCTCGGCCTAGTAGGCCTTGTCCACCGTTAATAGCCCCTGGACCGACTCAAGGCTTCACAGGCCCTTCCTCCCCGGGGGGTGCTCGGCGCCGTGGCTGCGGAGGATCAATTCACAATAGCTCGTGTCAGGGGCTTGCTGGCGTTAGACTCTAGGGGTAATCCCACTGTTAAGGCGGTGGTAGAGACTAAGGGCGGCTCTCGGGGCTGGGCTCTCTCGCCTAGCGGCGCTAGCAAGGGGGCTAGGGAGGCTGTAGAGCTGCGTGACGGCGGTTCCAGGTGGGGCGGTAAGGGTGTGGGCCTCGCCCTCGCCAAGCTGAACGAGGTTGTAGCCCCCAGGCTCGTGGGCCTCGACTCGCGCATGCAGGCAGCTGTGGACAGGCTGCTCCTAGCCCTGGACGGTACACAGAATAAGTCTAGGATAGGTGGTAACGTGACGACGGCTGTGAGCCTGGCTACTGCGAGGGCGGCAGCTGCTGAGAGCGGCTTGGAGTTGTTCGAGTACCTAGGGGGTCCTGGTGCCCGCTTCCTTCCTGTACCGCTGCTAAACGTTATCAATGGTGGGGTGCACGCGGGCAACGAGCTGGACTTCCAGGAGTTCATGCTTGTGCCCGTCGGATTCGACTCCATTGCCGAGGCGTTACGCGCCTCGGTAGAGGTATACAAGGTGCTGAGGGGCATGCTGAAGGACAGGTATGGGGCTTCGGCTGTTAACGTGGGCGATGAGGGCGGCTTCGCCCCGCCTATGCGGAGTGCTGAGGAGGCCCTTGAGGCCCTCTCGAAGGCCATACGCGGCGCTGGCTACGAGCTAGGCCCTGACTTCTATCTTGGGATAGATGCTGCTGCTAGCCAGCTAAAGGAGGGCGATGGCTATCGTGTCGAGGGGCGCCTCCTCGATCGCGGCGCCTTGACCGAGCTATACGTAGATCTCGCGAGCAGGTACCCCCTAGTATATCTCGAGGATCCCTTTGCCGAGGACGATCCTGATGGTTTCTCAGTGGTTACTAGGAGGCTTAAGGGTAGGACCATAGTAGTAGGTGACGACCTCTTCGTTACTAGGGCTGATCTAGTGCTTGAGGGGGCAGAGAAGGGCTTAGCTACTGGGGTACTGATAAAAGTCAACCAGGTGGGTACACTCACCGAAGCCCTGGAGACCATAACAGCTGCTAGAGACCACGGCATGGCATACATTATAAGCCATAGAAGCGGGGACACCGAGGACCCCTTCATAGCGGATCTAGCCGTAGCCACGTCAGCCATCATGATAAAGACCGGAGCTCCGGCGAGGAGCGAGAGGACGGCTAAGTACAACAGGCTACTCGAGATAGAGGCAATTCTCTCGGGCTCCGCTAGGTACTCCGCTTCAAGGCTGAAAGGCATAGTTAAACCCTTGTAGCCGCGGATGCTGCGCCACTCTAGACTGGTAGATAGAAGGGGTGTGCCTGGGTTGACGGGCAAGGTTGTGGTCCTCATAACTGCCCCTAAAGGTAAGGGTGAGGAACTCGCGGAGTTCATAGTGTCGAGGAGGCTTGCTGCGTGTGTCAATGTTGTCGGCGGTATAAGGAGTTTCTACTGGTGGAAGGGGGAGCTTGTGCGCGACGATGAGGATCTGCTGGTAGTTAAGACTACTAGGGATGCTCTGCCCTCGCTTATAAGCGAGGTTAAGAGGGTTCATCCCTATACTGTACCGGAGATCATTGCCCTTGACGTGGTCGAGGGTAATCCTGACTACTTGAAGTGGGTTGAGGACGAGGTGAAGACTAGTGGTTCAGGTGAGCCCGGCTCTGGTGGAGGAGAAGGTTAGAGGCGTTGAGCTGCTTGAGAGGGCTTATAGGTTTCTTCGGGGTGATGAAGAGGTTCAGTCCCTCCTTAGAATGAGTAATGTTATGACTGTCGATAGGCTGCTCTATAATGATCACGGGCCTGTGCACGCTACTATAGTAGCTGGTAGCGCTCTTCAGATCTTCGATATGCTTGTTGAGAGCGGCTTCGTGCCTACTACTCTCCAGCATCACACGGTTGACGACATAGATGAGGCGAAGCTTGTTGTCCTAGTGGGGGCGTACCTACACGATATAGGGAATAGTGTCCACCGCCACCAGCACGAGCTGATAGGGGCTGTCATGAGTGATCCTATCCTGGACAGGCTGCTGGACGAGGTTATGAGTGACGCTACCGTCTCCAAGCGTGTGAAGATAAAGAGTGAGATAAAGCATGCCATCTACTCTACTAACCCGCCTGTGAAGGCGCTAACCCTTGAGGCTAGCAGTGTCAAGGTGGCCGACGCCACCGACATGGCTGAGGGGAGGGCGAGGATCCCGTATAGTAAGGGGAAGCTTGATATGCACAGCCTCTCGGCCCTCAGCATCAAGAGGGTCGAGCTGGAGCCTGGAAGCCAGAGGCCTGTGAGGATCAAGGTGGTAATGACAAGCTATGCTGGCTTCTTCCAGGTGGAGCAGGTGCTGCTGCCGAAGATAGAGAATAGCATGTTAGCCGATCAAGTGGAGGTTGTGCCGTACCTTGTTGGTAGAGACGGGAAACTCCAGCCCCTCACACCTATTTACCCCTGACCTGTTAACTGGTGTTACATGTAGGGTTGCGGTGCCTGTACCCGGCTTGGAGGCGTTTAGAGGTAGGGACGTGATCTCGATACTCGACTTCACGCGCAGCGACCTTGAATCCCTCTTTGAGGCTGCCGATAGCGTTGACAAGCTCACATCTCAGGCGCCACTCAAGGGCAAGATAGTGGCGCTTGCCTTCTTCGAGCCCAGTACCAGGACTAGGCTTAGCTTCGAGTCCGCTGTTAAGCGGCTGGGCGGTGACACCTTGGTTGTAAGCGGCGAGGACGCTATTAGCGTTGCTAAGGGCGAGAACCTGGCTGACACTGTTAGGATGCTCGACTCCTATAGCGACGCTATAGTTATTAGGCATCGGTATGAGGGTGTGGCGCTGTACGCTGCCGAGATAGCGGAGTCACCTGTTGTTAATGGCGGCGACGGCAGGCAGCACCATCCCACTCAGGCAATGCTAGACCTCTACACTATACGCACCTTGAAGGGCGGAGTGGACGGCCTCGTCGTAGGGGTTCTCGGTGACCTGCGTTATGGAAGGGCTGCCTCTAGCTTCATATTGGGCCTCACTAGGTTCAAGCCTGCTAAGGTATACTTGATCTCTCCTCCTCCGCTCAGGGTGCGAGAGGAGGTTCTGATGCAGCTGGACAAGACTGGCCTCGGCTACGAAGAGGTAGAGGATTATAGGGGCGTATTGCCCGAGCTCGACGTGCTCTACGTTACTAGGATCCAGCGAGAGCGGATCCCCGATCCTGGCGAGTATGAGAGGATAAAGGGTAGCTATAGAGTGACCCTTAGGGATCTCCATGGGAGGGCGAAGCCGGGCCTCAAGATATTACATCCCCTGCCCAGGGTCGACGAGATCTCCTTCGACGTCGATAACAGCCCCTATCAAGCCTATTTTATCCAGGCCAGGCTCGGGGTGAGGGTTAGGATGGCCCTCCTAGCAGGCATCCTCGGGTGAGGTGGCGAGTAGTGGATGCGGGCGAGGGATTACTGGTTAGGCGTATACGGGAGGGAACAGTTATAGACCATGTTGAGCCCGGGAAGAGCTTTGTTATACTCAAGGTTCTCGGCTTCCTCGACGAGCCCGGTGAGAGGCGTATCAGCGTGGTGGTCAATGCTGAAAGTAGGAAGATGGGTAGGAAGGACATAGTTAAGATTGAAGGCTACTTCATCGGGGAGGAAGAGGAGGGTATAGTGGCCGTCGTGAGTCCTAGGGCTACAGTAAACATAGTTAGGAGTGGGAGGGTCGTCGAGAAGAGGAGGGTTAGGCCTCCTAGGAGGGTTATTGGAATTATATCGTGCCCTAACCCGACTTGCATATCTAGGAAGGAGAGGGAGCCCGTCGAGCCTGTCATGCTCCTGGTGGACGAGGAGGGTCCTGTGTATAGGTGTGGGTACTGTGGCACGCTGGTGAGGGCCAGCGACGTCCCCAGGCTTATAAGAGTCTAGGTGGTAAGCTATGGTATCCCTGGGTAGGCCCGGCGACGCCGCCGGGGGCCTTGAGTAAAGCCCGGGCGCTAGGGATGACCGGGCCTCTCCCGGCCTTCAAATGCTTATCACCGGTACTTCACCGAACCTCTCCAGGTAGACCTTGTCCCCGGGCTCTACATCCTCTACTGGCACCAGCCTAACACCTAGAGGCCTCCTCTTCGCTCTAGCATAAGCCGCTACCTCCAGTATGAGACCTGCCACCTCCTTGACGCCGGCGGGCACCACTACCATGTCTAGTCCTGCTAGGCAGACGCCGCTAAGCCTCGCCAGGTCCCTCGCGGTGGTGTCGCCCTCGCTTACCCTCGCCTTCAGCTTCAAATCCTCAGCAACGGGTAGTTGGACCTCGTTGAAGCCTGTAGCAGCGCCTAGGGCCTCAGCTGCCTCGGCAACCGCCTCATTTACTAGCCTCACTCCAGCAGCGAACCCGGGCTCCGGCATCCTGACTCCCGCCACTAGCTCCACCAGTCCCAGGCCGGTCTCCTGCATCCAGGGAGCCACGCTCAGATCCACGCCTACCCGCTCAGCGCCCAGCCGCTCGGCCACGCTCTCAGCGGCCCTGAGGGCCACCCTCCCGGCCTTGACAGCCGCGTCCCTCAGTGCCTCGAGGCCCCCGGATCTATAGGCCTCTGTCAGGTAGTTTGGATACGTCAACGCCGCCGTCACTATTCTAGTCTGGGGATCTGATGATGAGAGAGGGTAGTAGGGTGTAACTATAGGCTTGCCTAGAGCGTTAACCCCGAAGTACACAGGGTAATCTACGCCCCTTCTTGCTGCCTCGTGGAAGAGCTTGGAGGCGAGGAGCGCTGAGTCCCATGTGAGGCTTGATAGCAGCACGCTGAAGAATACACCCTCCTCGGCTATCGATGCCAGCGTGTCAACGTCGTCCTCCCCCCTGAGAACCGTGGGGCCTAGGTTAACGAAGAAGCCGCCATCCATGGAGGCCTTAGCCGCTGCCCGCGCCTCCTCAGCGAGCCGCTCAGGAGTGCCACCAACGTTTATCGTCACCCGTGCACTGTCGATTTTAACCCCCAGTTCCCCCTCAACCCGGTCCTTGGCCTCCATCAGCTTGAAGCCCTCATCCTCAACAGTATCAGCGGCGTCTACCGGCAGGTGGAGAACCAGGGCTCTAATAGTGAATCCGGCCGCCACCGCGCCAGCCACCATAGTCTGGGAGTCGATGCATGCCGGGTAATAGCGTTAGAGAATAGCGGGTGCCCGCCGTTAGGGGGGCCTCGGGTCCTCTGGACTAGGATTCCTCATCTCCCCACGGATGGGGGCCGCCTCGGTCCGGGTTTACCTCGTCAGCCCCGCCCCCCTAACGGCCTCCACTAGGCTCCTCGCCTTCTCAGGGTCTATAGGGTTCTCAGGCCTTCCCCCTATCTTTATGCTTGACCCTACTATCGCTCCCGCGGCTACCCTTAGTAGCGTAGCCGCGTTCTCCCTTGTCAGGCCGCTCCCCACTAGTACTGGAGCCCCCGTTGCTGCTAGGGCTGCCACTAGGTCGTGGCTTGGTGGCTCTCCTGTGCGCTTCCCTGTGGCCACTAGGACGTCTGCCCCGCCCCGCTCTATGCAGTCTCTAGCCGACTCTATGGGATCATAGCCCGGTACTGGATAGCTATGCTTTACATCAATATCTGCTAGGACGGCTATGCTTAGGGCTCCTATTCTAGCCGCCGTCTCGGCCAGCCTCCTGGCTATGGGTTGTAGAAGGCCCTCGGGGGCTATTCTCGTCTCGCAGAGGGCGTTGACTCTTATGAATGATGCTCCCGCGTGCCTTGCAGCCACTAGAGCCTGAACACCCCCGTTCCTGAGCATGTTGATGCCTACTGGGATTGAAACAGCCGCTACTGCCTCCCTCGCTATAACAGTCATGGCTACTGCTTCGCTTAATCCCGGCTCCACGGCGTACGGCTTATCTCCGTAGTTCTCGATTATAACGGCGTTGAACCCTGCCTCCTCGGCTTTACGGGCTTCCGAGACGGCGTAGCTTACTGTATCTTCGAATAGGAAGGGGCGGTTGCCTCCTGCCGGGTAGCCTGGACTGCCTGGTAGGGGTGGGAGGTGGATTACTGCTATTAAAAATGGTTTCTCTGCCTCGATCTCCACTATTAGCGGTTTCAACCCTGTGACCTCTTCCTGGCCAGCTCTACTAGGATTCTTACTCCGTAGCCTGGGGCTAGCTGGGAGGGCCAGTAGGGTGGTGCCACTTGGCCTGCCTCCATTCCTATGCCTGGCCCTGCTATGTCTAGGTGTGCCCATTCGGCTTCGTGGGCGAATCTCTCTAGGAATAGTGCACCGTAGATGGCGCCTCCGTATCTTCCGGCCACGTTTATTATCTCGCCCACGGGGCTGTTCTTCGTCATTAAGGCCTTGTAGTCGTCGACCAGGGGCATCCTCCATAGCCTTTCTCCCGTGGCCCTGGCTGCCTCTTCTATCTCGCTGGCTAGGGAGTCGCTCCTGGTGAAGAGGCCCGCTAGCAGCGGGCCTAGAGCTACTACTATTGCTCCTGTGAGGGTTGCTAGGTCGACTATCGTCTTTGCTCCTAGCGCCTTCGCTGCATAGGCTATGGCGTCTGCCAGGACTAGCCTGCCCTCGGCGTCTGTGTTGCCTACCTCGACCGTCGTGCCGTCCCACATCTTTATGACGTCGCTTGGCAGGTAGCTCTCCCCGCTGGGCACGTTTATCGCTGCGGGTAGGAGCCCGTAGACGTTGGCCTTGAGGCCCATCCTGGCTATAGCCCACATGGCGCCTAGAACTGCTGCGCCGCCCGCCTTGTCAGCTCTCATGAGGGTGATTCCCTGGCTAGGCTTCAGGTTTATCCCTCCACTGTCGAATACTATTGTCTTGCCCACGAAGGCTATGGGGTCTCCCTCTCCACCCCTATACTTGATAATTATTAGGACCGGCTTCTCCGCGCTCCCCCTGCCCACATTTACTATGCCTCCGAAGCCCTCCCTAACTAGCATCTCATAGCTGAACACCTCTACCTCGACATTACTCAATCCTTGGAAGAGCCTTCTCACGGCTTCGGCAAGCTTTGGAGGGCTCAGCATGTGGGGGGGAGCGTTCGCCACGTCCCTAGCCAGGTATACTCCCTCTATTACTGCCTCTACATAGCCCTCCTCCAGGGAGCCTGCTACTACTATCTCCTCTAGCTTCCGGTTCTTTGTAACCTTGAACTCCTCTAGCATATAAGCGCCTAGGGCTGTGGCTATCACAGCCTCTCCCGCCAGCTCCTCTGAGAGACCGGTTAGCGCTAGACCTATGCTTCTGTACTTCGCTGCCACGCTCCTCCCTAGGACGCCGAAGCACCTCCTTATCCTCTCGGCGTCAACGTCTTTCTCATCGCCGCACCCGACTAGTATATAGGGCTTGCCCTCTACAGCAACAGTGTAAAGGGTCTCAGCGTCTCCCTTGAACACCTCCGCCGCGGCGGCCTCCTTCACCGCGTTCCCTAACTGGCTCGGGATCCCCTCACTAGTCAACAGCCGAGGCTCTTCTCCATCTTTAACTACTGGAACAGCAATGGCGTCGCTCAGCCCCGCGAGGCTCACGGCCTCAACGATCCTAACTTTAGGCGGCTTAGTGTAGAGGACCACTACTAACCACCCTCCTCTCCTTTAGGGTAGCTCTCCCTGGAGGATGTGGGGTCTTCGGGTTCCTTTCAAGTTTAGCCGTCACTCGCTACCTAGCCGGGTTACCGTGTTTACTAAGGGGCTTACCCCCTTTACTGCTACCTCTACCCTGTCGCCGGGCTTTAGGTATCGCGGCGGCTTCTTAGCGTGCCCCACGCCTGGCGGCGTCCCCGTGAAGATGAGGTCGCCGGGGCTTACCTGGAAGTATCTAGTTGCATCTGCTACCAGCTCGGGTAGTGGCTTTACTAGCTCGGAGAGGCATCCCTCCTGCATTCTTTCCCCGTTTACAAGCGTCTCTAGGCAGATGTTCTCGAGTTCTCTGGCGTCATCTATTAATGCTACTAGCGGGCCTACCGGGCCGAAGGATGGTATGCTCTTGGCCATGCTCCACGGGTAGCCCGCCTCCTGCACGTCTCGGGCGGTAACGTCGTTGCCCGCTGTGTACCCTATTATCGCGTTGCTGGCCTCGCCCTTACTGGCTCCCCGCAGCCTCGACCCTAATACTATTACTACCTCTCCCTCGTAGTCTGGCTTTTCTACCCATTGAGGCACTTCTATGAAGCTGCGGTGCCCTGTGAGGCTGCTAGGGGCTTTTAGGAAGAATGCTACCCTGCCGCCTCCCATCTCCTTCGCGTGGGCCTCGAAGCTCCTGCCGAAGCCGACTACGAGCCTGGGCGAGGGGTTAACTGGGGGGAGCGGCTCGTCTAGTGTAGCCACGGGCGCCTCACCGGCTGCGTCGTCTAGCACTCTATCTAGGAACGAGTTGAACCTGTGCAATGCGAAGTACGCCGCGAACCCGTTGAAGTCGCGGAAGAACTCCTGCGCATAGTCTGGAAGGGGCCTCAAGGCGCCGCCGTGGTAAACGACTAGCGTGTAGCCGCCCCGATCCCTGTAGGTACCCACTAGTATCCTGGAGGAGTGCACGCCTGCCACCCCAGCCATGTGAAGAGGCTTGCTGATGTTGGGAGGGGTTAATTAGGGCTTGAACCTAGGTTATTTAGCCCTCGGGACCCGTGCCCGCCGTAGGTCCGCGTTGTCACGCGGCTACGATGATGGCGGGTGCCTTGCGGCCGGAACCCTTCCTGCACTCCAATGCTCGTCTTCAGAAGTCGATATTACACGTATACCGTATTTGTAGAGCCATTAATACCCTACGGTGTACTCCTTAGAATATTAATGATGCGTCTGTAGCTCCTTCACCTTTAACTGGAGACCTCATCTCTACTTTTCTAAAAGACCGTCTATCCTTCCTTATATCTACTAGCACAGGCAAAGCAATATTTTATATCCTAACCTTATACATGGCTACAACTGGTGTAAATGGTGTCTCTACGGGTTGAGGGCGGGGGCAGCGTGCACGGTGAAACAGAGACTTTAGACTATAGGATTGCGCGAGTCGTCGAGGTTATCACTCGTATGAGTACGGAGAAGGAGCACAGCCCTGCCCTGAAAGTCTATGCTAAGTACCTTGACGTGGGTGAGAGGAATCTGTATAAGCTTGTTCAGAGGGCTAGGAAGAGCGGCTTCAGCTTCGGCATATCAATAAACTATGACCGTATAGGCATGAGACTCGGCATAATCATAAATGGCTCCCCCGTAGTGGCTAATGTGCCTCCTAAGAGCTGGGCTAAGCTGCTAGACGGTCGCTACGTCTACAGCTTCTATGTTCCCGATAGATGCATAGACGAGTTCAGAGCCAAGGCTCCTGGTGACAAGATTTACCTGGCAAGGATTAGCTGGGGGAGTAGGCCTGCACTGACTAGCATCCCCTTCCTTTACGCAGATCCTGACGTCGAACTTGACCGGACTACTGTTGAGGGTATGAGACGCGTATTCAAGGAGGTCTACAGGGAGGGGCCCCGGGGGCTCGAGGGCCGCAGGTACCCGACTGACAGGCTGACCGTGCTAATGCTCATGGAGATGAGTAGGGATGCCCTTAGGAGCATAGCGAGCCTGGCCAAGGAGTACGGGATAAACCCGATCAAGGCGCAGCGCAAGTACTACAGGCTCTGGAAGAGGAGGGCCGTCATAGGCTATAGGGTCAAATGCGCGCCCTACTATAGTAAGACAGGCATAATAGCGCTAGTCAGGCATCACGACCCCGAGAGGCTAGCCTACGCTCTCCCGGTGCTTCCACCCGTGGCAGCGGCTGACGTTATAGAGGACGAAGAAGGCCGCTCAGCCGTGCTAGTCCAGGCCTTCGGCGGCGACGCCGTACACGCAGTCTTCAGGATAATAAGGGAGGAAGGAGGCGTAGTAGAGGAAGTCTACCCCTATCACTCACCCAAGACGCCTAAACCTGAGGAGATAGCCAAGGCATACAAGGCAGAAGTCGGAGCACCCGTGGAATGCCCCGTTTTCGAAGGCTACTAATAATAGAAACCACTAGCATAAGATCGTTTTTAGGGAACAAGGACTAACTGGATTCCTCGATAGCTATAACGAAAACGTTTGAAGCCCCACCTTAAAAATATCGGGAAAGAATTGAAGTAGAGATAGAGAATTTCTAGTGGTAAAAACGGGCTAGAGGAAGCTTCTGGCTTCCCCTAATTAATGTATAAGTAAACTATGCCTGGGTTGAGTGACCTAGCTGCTTCCCTGTTGCCTTTGGGAGGCTTCTAGGGCTTCCTCCTCTATTCCTAGGAACCTTGTTATCTCCTTGTACCTGTTCCTTATTGTTACCTCTGTTACTCCCGCTACCTGTGCTATCTCCTTCTGCGTCTTCCTGTATCCGTGCTTCAGGGCTGCTAGGTATACTGCTGCTCCTGCTAGGCCGCTCGGGTCCTTGCCTGCTGTTAGCCCTTTCTTCCTGGCGTCGTTTATTATCTTGATAGCGTCTAGGGCTACCTTCTCGGGTAGCTGGAGCTGGTGTGTTATCCTCCAGACGAAGTTCTCGGGTCTCCTTACGGGGATCCTTATTCCTAGATCCCTTACTAGCAGCCTGTAGCTCCTCGCGACTTCCCTTCTTATGTTGGGGTCTACGTTGCCCTTGATCGCCTTTATTATGTCGTTGAGGCCGTGGTGTAGGTCGTGTATCCTCGTCGCGGCGTATATGACTGCCGCGACTACGCTTTCCACACTCCTGCCCCTCGTTAGGCCCTTCTGCATGGCGTCCCTGTAGATCTTGCTCGCCTCCTCCCTTACTATGTCGGGCAGCTCTAGCTTAGCCGCCACGTCATTTATTATGGAGAGGGCCTGCTGGAGGTTCTTGTCGGTACTACTACTGGCCCTGCCGCCCCGGGGGAAGCGTTTCAGGGTCTCCCTTCTCACGGGTTTAAGGCCTTTAGGCCCGGACTCCTTAGGCGCTACTATGTGGGCCTCAATACCCATATGCTGCCGACTAAACTGAAGAGGGCCTCCATGATGCGCCTTCTGCATCTTCTCCTCCGGGGTGAACGCCTTCACATCGCTCTCATCGCCTATGACGCCCTCCTCTATGACTTCACCCGTGTCTTCACATACCTTCACGCCCCTCGAAGGATCATAGGTTATCTTAGAACACTGAATCTCCTCCTCAATATAATCCTCATCAAAGGGGATATGAGCCATCACGGACACCCCATTAAAGCGCTTAGTCCAGGGTTACCCGCCATTACACTTAAAAATCTCCCTTCTCAACCCTAATAAACGTTTCTCTAGGCTTAAATCCCCCCTCACTCCTCTAACCGCGCCCCCTCAGCGCCCGGCCGGGCCTTCACAGCCCATTTGGCGCCAGCAGAGCGTAGAGCATCGACCACCCGGCCCGCTGCTTCCCCACTCTCGGCCAACGCTATAACCGAGCCGCCCCAACCGGCCCCCGTTAGCTTGGCTCCTACAGCTCCACCCCTCCTTGCAGCCCAAACCAGCCTGTCCAGCTCGGGCCCGCTAGCCCCCATAGCTGCCAGGAGGCCGTGCATGAAGTCCATAATTACTCCCAGAAGCGCTGCATCACCCCTCTCCACGGCTTTAACAGCCATTCCCACGGCCTCGTCAGCTGCCTGGTAGATCCTCTCAGCTGCTGCGCCAAGGGTCTCAGCGCGTCTTAACACGAACTCTACCACGTCGCCAGTCCGCCTGGGCACGCCTGAATCGGCCACTATGAGACTATAACCTTGCAGCCGCGACGAAACCGGCGCTGGCTTAGCCCCCCTCTTATAGGCTAGGAAGCCCCCGTACACCGCTATAACAACGTCTACCCCGCTGGGCCTGCCGTGCGCGGCCTCGTCAGCGGCCATCCCAGCCTCTACCAGTCTATCCCCTCTCAACTCGTCTCCCAGCAGGCTTGAGAGAGCCAGGGCATACGCCACTCCCAGACTAGCACTGCTCCCCAGCCCTGCACCCGAGGGTATCATGGACTCGATCCTAACCTTGTGTGGCGGTATACTGTAGTCCATCGAAGATAGCCTTGCAGCCACCGCCGCTACAGGCTCAAAGCCTGAAGATGCTTTCCAGGAGCCCAGCTCTACAATGCCCCTCCCTAGCCTGTCGCTCTCCACTATTATGGAATTCTCTTGTAGCGCCTCCTCCACGTGAACCCTAAGCCTGAGGTTTACCGCTGTTACTAGTGCCCGCGCCCCCCTCACCACGAAGTGCTCTCCCACCACTATGACTTTGCCCGGCGCCGACGCCGCCGCCCTCCTCGGCAACTCCGCCCCACACCGGTACTATAACGGGCTCGTCCTGGGTATAGGATTTACCCAGGTTCAACGCTATCTCCGCCTTGGCGAGCTCGTAGCCCAGGTAGACCGCATGCTCGGGGTCTAGCCGGGCCGCCCTGACTAGGGCTCTAGCCACGCTAGGCGCGTGGCGGCCCTCAACGGCAGCCACGGTCTCCCCCGTGTACAGCCTGTACACAGCAACTATTACTCCACGCTTGTGGTCGACGAAAACCCTGATGTAGCCCCTTCGGTCCCAGCGGGGCTCTATGTAGCCGACGGGCTCCGCTGAAACTCCGGGATCCTCCTGGGGGGGCCTAACCGGCTCCTTAACCACGTAGAGCCTGCTGGGCAGCCCCTTAGGCGTCGAGCGGAGCCTCGCCGCTTCCGACGCCAGCCTTAACGCCTCCCTAGCCTCCGCTGTCCCCCTATACGACTTGTACGAGTCCTCCACGACATAGTACAGGCTGGCGCCGGCCTCGACAGCAGCTATAGCCAAGACAGCGTGGATCCCGTGGGTGTCAGCCTCCATCTCCTCCACGAAGTTAGCAGCAGTAAACACTATCGGCACTGACAGCTTAGAGGAGGCACTCCTAACCCTCTCGAGGCTTTCCAGGAAGCCTATGAGCGGCAGACCCACCACGGGATCAGCGACCACGCGCTCTACACCGGCCTCTAGCGCCCTCTCAACAGCGGCTCCCAGCTCTTCTAGATCGCTAGAGCCCACTACTAGCATCCCCCTACTAGGCAACACCTCTACCGCCCACTCGACAGAGGAGGAAGAGACGACCAAGCCCATGGCCCCGCCCTGGATAGCCGCTTCTCCGTGAACCCTACTCGGGGCCTCACTGATAACCGGAACACCTTCTAGGGAATCCCTTACCGCCTCGACCTTCGCCCTCACACCCCCGGGATCCTCACCGAAGCCGACCCCAATCACTATAATGTCGGCTCCGTCCCCGGCTAGCCTAGACGCCTCTGCAACAGCTTCACCGACACTCCTACCTGGAGGCACCTCAGCCGCTAGAACCACGGGGGGAGGCCTGAGAGGGACTCTAACGCTTCCTAAGCTAAACGCCTCTCTAAACTCCCACGAGGAGCCATGAAGGGATACAAAGCTCTCTGCCGGCTCGACATGACTAAGCGAGCCACCCCTACCTATATAACTTATTATACTCGGCAGTAGAGCCGGGCTCTTAGACGCCTTGAACACGGGCTTCCCCACGATCTTCTCTATCCTGCTAACATCGCCCCTCACACTACCCGGGACCAGGATAACGTCGGCACTCCGGAGGCGTGAAAGCAGGCTGCCCTCCCTTTCAAGCATTCTGGCAAGAGCCTCGGCGTCTAGGAACGAGATGGCGTGTACAGGTAGAGCGACTATATCGACGCCGCCCACGCCCCGCAGCACATCCTCTATTATCGGCCTAGCTGTGTAACTCGTCAGCACAGCGATCCTCATCTTGCCCCTTACAGCCCTAGAGGCCTCCCCCACAGCCTAGACCCCTCCCCTACGGCAAGCACCTTCCCCCTTGGCCCTGCACAGGATCCATAGTGCCGATAGAGGACGCGGTAGCGCCTCCACACGCCTCATCCTATTATACTACTATAAGTGTCTAGGATTCTCTTGGCGCTACTAGTACCTATTACGTCAGCCCCGGCGGCGATCGCTAGGAGAGCGTCTACAGCAGTTCTTATCCCGCCAGCTGCCTTAACGTTGAGGCCCAGTGGCTTGGCTTCCCGCGCTAGCCTGCTAACCGTAACCGGGTCTCCACCTTTACTATAGACACCAGTGCTGGTCTTCACAAACTCAGCTCCAGCGGCAGCAGCAGCCTTGACTACGACCGCCAGTTTTTCGTCAGTTAGAAGGGGAGCCTCCACTATAACCTTAACTTTTAACCCTCGGGCTTTAGCGGCGGATACAATGCTCTCGATCTCAGCTTTCAATCCCTCTTCTCCCTGAGATAGCCACGGAACCATGTCGACCTCGGAGGCTCCAGCCTCGGCTACCTCCTCTATCTCGGCCAGCTTAGACCTTAGGGGCACAGCTCCCAGAGGGAAGCCTATGACGGCAGCAACCGCTACCCCTAGCTTCTCTGCCTCGCCCGAGACCGCTCCTACCACGACGCTGGGCACCACAACGGCTCTAAAGCCTAGCGTGCCAGCTTCCCTAACTAGGGCCAAGTACTCCTCTAGGCTAGCTACTGGTGATAGAAGCGTGGAATCTACCCTCGCAGCTAACTCGTCTACACCGCTAACGGCTGAAACGGCCTCCTCTAACAGCTTCCTAGCATCCACTCTTCTGGGCACCCCCTCCAGTTCAAGCTCCGCGCCACTTAAGATAGCATCACTAGAGGAGTTAAACCGAGCCTCTGCACGGCACTAGCGAAGATCTCCCTTGAAGGCGCTCAAGGAGTTCTGAGCCCGTAGAGAGAAGAATAACACCTTAGGATTCCCTGAGTACATGAAAGGTAGCTTAGACGGATAAGGGGTTTAGGGGTTGCGTGTAGGGAGGCCTTCCCTTGCTCTTGGGAAGAGAGCTGCAATTTTGCCATGCGTGTCTCCGCTTTCTCGGAAAAAACGTCGGTACTGCTGTTGTATTATCCTATTGTAGGCGGCTCTGGCTTACCTTGATTGTGGGCTGGTTAGGCCTCGGCCTTCTTCTCGAGACAGATCTCGATGCTGCTTATCCTCCTGGTCCTCTCGCCGCCCTCGGGGGTCTGTACGGTGATCTCCTGGCTGTCGATCTTTATGGCAGCTATGTCAACGTTCTTGGCGAACCTCTTCCTGACGATCTCTACGGCGTCTACGGCCTTGTTTATGTTCCTGCCCCTAGCCTTGACTACTACGTTTTTGACGCCCTCCTCCATGAGGGTGGTGAGTATGGCTAGTACATAGTTCATTACGGGCTTCTTACCGATCCTGACCTCAGGGGCGCCCTCGCACGCCATTCCTCTTCCCCTCCGGTCTCTGCACGGCGCTTTGGTTAGTCGTGTCTCTAGAGCCGCACCCCGTCTATATAAGTGTTTTGCCTGGTTTACCTGATGCTTCGCTGGGAAGATAATACCGTGCGAAGCTCCTGTGGATACACAGTTCAACGCTTAACCCCGCAGCGGGGGTCTTAGAGTGGGAGTGGGAGTAGGTGCTGTGCCTGGAGTAGCTGATCTACCGCTTCACGGGGGCCATGTGCCTCGCTGGATGCTAGTACGCATGGAAAGGATGGCAGAGGCCATAGCGGACGCCGTGATCGAGATTCACGGCGTTGAAGGGCTAGTTAGTGGGCTAGCCGACCCGATATGGTTCCAGGCCTTCAACAACATTATCGGCATGGACTGGGACAGCAGTGGAAGCACCACGGTACTTACCGGCATCCTCAAGAGCGTGTCGTGGAGACGCAGTGACTGGCCCCTGCTGATCCTAGGCGGTAAGGGCGATAGAATGCTTAGAGTCCCGGAGGAGGCCGCAGAGGCGGAGAGGAGGCTAGGCGTTGAGAAGAGCCGCGTTGAATCCTTCAGTAGGGCCGCTGCTAGGCTCGACTCTAGCCTCCTCCAGGACGGCTACAGCCTCTATCACCACGCCGTGATAGCGTGGAGCAGCGGCTTGCTAGTGATTCAGCAGGGCATGAATCCCGAGGCCAGAATGGCGCGCAGGTACCATATAGACAAGATTTCAGTTGTCGACCCCCACAGCGGGGTGGCCGGTGTCCCCGGGGAGGCCCTCAACGCCTTAGACAGGGAGAGCGGTGAAGCCAGGAAGGCCTACCTGGACCTCATACAGGAGGGTAGCCGGAGGTTGATACACATGATAGGGGAGGCAAACAGGCTCCTAGAGGGGCGGCCGAGCCTTATAGACTACACTAACCCGGGAGCCGCTGGAGGCAGAACTAGGCGGCTAGCCGGGGCCAAGCCCTACTATAGACCCGTGAGGATAGACCCGCGCCTTGAGGCGGCATTGAAGAAGCTAGAGGATGACCCGCCTGTTAGGGAGGAGGAGCTGCCTTTCAAGGAGGGAGTTACGCCGAGAGTCGTCAGGGCTCTAGCACTAGTCGCCGATCTAATACTCAGCGTGCCTACCAGCACTAGGGACCCTGTTACAGCGCCCTTGAACCCGTTCGCCTACGCATACGCTGTGGGCGGAAAGGATGGAGTCCCCTACCGATATGATAGACGCGTTGTGGAGCGAGTCACCATTACCCTTGAGGAGGCTGTGGAGGCTGCAAAGTTGGGCGACAAGGAGAAGATGAGAGCCCTGCTAAGGCTTAGGCGTCTACTTGAGAGGAGCGGCATTAGGGGGCTGCCGAGGTGAGGAGGCTCTTAGGCTTCATAGTTAATCCTCTAGCCGGCATTGGAGGGCCCCTGGGCTTCAAGGGTAGCGATGGCGCCTACGCTATAAGAGCCCTCATGATGGGGGCCCGCCTGGTGAGCCCTGCTAGGGCTGAGGCCTTCATAGAGTCATTCTCCTCCGAAGCCAGGAGGAGGGGACTACAGGTTGAGGTGCTTGCCCCTCCAGGTGTTATGGGCTACGACGAGGCCTCTAGGGCTGCAGGGATACTAGATGTATCTGAGGCCTCCTGCCTCCCCAGGGGGGTTTGGCCTACTACCGCCCACGACACGCGGCGGTGCGCACGGTACATGGAGAAGGCTGGCGTCGACCTACTAGTATTCGTGGGTGGCGACGGAACTGCCAGGGACGTTTACGAGAGTGTAGATAAGAGGTTGCCAGTTCTAGGCGTGCCCGCAGGTGTTAAGGTGTATAGCGCTGTCTTCGCCGTCAACCCTGAGGAGGCAGCTCTGGTGGCGGCAGAGTTCCTCGAAGGCAGTCGCGGGCTTGAGGAGAGGCCCGTTGTAGATATAGATGAAGACGAGTATCGGAGGGGTAAACTTGTCCTCAGAGTCTATGGCTACATGCTAGTGCCCGGCGGCGAAGGCATGGTGCCCTCCTCCAAAGCGGTCTCCGGCTATTCGGGCGTTGAAGAGATAGCTGAGTTCTTCGCGGAGGAGATCGTAGAACCATGCACCCTCCTGGTGCTAGGCCCCGGCGAGACTGTGGCCAGGATAGCTGAAAGGCTGGGTGTTAGGAAGACCCTACTCGGCGTAGATGTTTATCATAATGGTAATATCATCGCTAGTGATGCTAACGAGGAGACTCTGTACAAGCTTGTTAAGGAGCACTTGGAGCGGGGCGGTAGAGTGCTGATAGTGGTGAGTCCCGTGGGGGGCCAGGGCTTCATATTCGGCAGGGGGAACCAGCAGATTAGCCCTAGGATCCTGCGGCTTGTGGGTAGAGAAGGTGTAGTCGTGGTCGCCTCTGAGGAAAAGCTACGCAGCCTAGATGCTCTGAGGGTTGACACTGGCGATCGAGAGGTTGATACTATGCTACGCGGCTATCTCAGGGCTCTCACCGGCTATGGGAGGTGGCGCCTGATTAAGGTTGTCTAGCCTAGCTGCGTGTCAAGGTACAGCATAACTAGGAAGCCTAGGAAGAAGCCTAGGGTTGCCGGCTTTTCGTGCCCGCTCCTATGACTCTCTGGGAGAGCCTCGTGGCTCACCACGTACACCATGGCGCCTGCAGCGAAGGAGAGGCTAGCGGCCAGTATGCCTGGCACTGCTAGAGCCAGCAGAGCTACTAGCAGCCCTGAGAGGACCTCGCTGAAGCCGCTGAAGGCCGCTACTAGAAGCGCTGTCACTATGTTGCCTGTGGATGCTAGGACGGGCAGCGCTACTGCAAGGCCCTCGGGGAAGTCCTGCGTTCCTATGGCTATCCCGACTAGCACCCCCTCCGCAGGGTCATAAATACTCGAGGCTCCTATAGCCATCCCCTCAGGCAGGTTATGCAGTATTATGGCCATGGCTACTAGCCAGGCAGCCTTCAGCTTCCTAGCGAAGCCGGGAGGCCCCTCGTACCCCTTCACCATATGCTCATGCGGTATAACAGCGTTGAGTAAGTGTATAGCTAGGGCACCTGCCACGAATGAGGGGAGCACGATCCCCGGCCGCGATATTTCTAGGGCCGGAAGTAGGAGGCTTGTAAAGCTAGCCACTATCATGACGCCGCTGCTGAAGCCCATGCCTACGTCGAGCCAGAATGATAGACCCTCCTCCTTTAGCCTGCCTGTGATACGTAGGGGCACCACTAGGAGGGCCCCAAGGGTAGTCATGAGGGCGGCGTAGAGCGTCATTACTAGGGCCGTCCTGAGCGGGTCGCCCCCGGAGAATTCCAGGAATAACCTGCTTATCCCCTCGACTATCTCTGAAGCCACTATCGATATCGCCTCCACGCCACCAAGACCATCAGTCTAATATAACATTGCACGGAAAAACGTAGACGCCATAATCTAGTACATGCTGTATCATCGCGGATATTCTAGCTGCACTCTGCAGTTGGAGAGAGCTTAGCCCTAACTGCTAGCCCCGTGGCTAGCGCCATTACTAGAATTGCTACCGTGTTATGAAGGGCGCTGTAGAGAGGGTTCAAGACCTCCCATACTACTACAGCCCCTAGGATTACTTGAACCGCTATCACCAGCGAAGTCAATAGTGCTAATCTCCTCAACCCCGTATCTAGGCTCTTGAGCGATATGAATGCTGCATAGATGATTAGTATGAAGCCTATGCCCGCGAATACCCTGTGGAAGTACTCTAGCGCTACTGCATAGTTGTAGAACTCTGGTACCAGCTCTCCGAGGCAGGTAGGCCACTCGTCGCCACAGCCGAGGCCGGCACCGTAAGCCCTAGTGAAGCTACCCACAGCCACCGCTATGAAGAGAATCACAACTCCCCAGAAGCTGGCGAGCCACACACGGCGTTCAACGCAGCCCACGAATAGAGCCACCCCCTACGCCGAGCTGGTAGCTACCCCCATCGCCTACTAAAGGGGCTTACGCTGCGACATGCAACAGTATTCTGCCGGTCCCATCTGTTTAAATTAGAGGCTTATTCAGCTTATGCTCCTAACAGCACTGTACGCTTTATACAATACACTTATAGTAGAGCTAGTGTAATGGGGCCGCGGGACTCCCGTGGGGTCCCACGGCTGGGATGACGCGGCCTGTCATGGCCCCCCAAGGCCTCCATTCATCACTCCCCTACCTGTCTGCGTCCTCCTTGTTCCCTGATTCCCTGTCTCGGGGTTGAGCCTCTGCAGGTATCCCTAGGATTCTCTCTATGTATTTTGCGGTGAACCATGCATCCTTGCCCCGTGTAGCATCTACTACTACTTTACGGGGCCTCGCCGCGTCTACGTACTCTATTATCTCCTTGAAGGAAGCGTGGTCGCTGAAGCTCACATTTATAAGCCTTTTACCGGCGAGTACTGCGGGGGCTCTAAGCTCCCAGCCTGTAAGCACTACATGTATCCCTGGAAGCCTCCTGTAATGCTTCTTCCTACTCATGTGCACGAATACTACTACGGGGTCCTTTACCACGCCGCCTGTGTAGACACGTAGCGGCTCCACGTCGACTCCGTAGAACCTCGATGCTATCCTAGCCAGTTCCACCGTTACGGGCTCCGCTAGGAACTCGTAGCTGATACCCCTAACCCTGAGCTCCGCCATTACCTCTTGCAGTTTGCCGTGGTATCCATATATCCAGACGGGCCCCTCGCCTATGAATCTCTCTATTATCTCCATGAGTGCCGCTATAGCGTCCCATTCTCCCCAGCGCCGCTGTAGCCTCGGGCTTCCATAGGTGGCGTCTATCACTAGAACGTCCAGCCCTTGGAGTGGTTTGGTGCCGGGCATCTTGAAATCGCCGGTGTAGCCGTAGTAGCCCTTTCTACTCTCCACGACTACCTGGGCGCTACCTATGATATGCCTAGCCTTTACCAGAGTAATAGTTTCCCCGTCGAAATGGAAGGGTTGGCCGTATGAGAGGGGCATCCTCTTCTCGACTGGTACCTTGAGGCCGAGCACATCCATTACTTCGAATGTATAGTTGGTGGCAACTATGAACAGGCTCTCCTTCACGCTCCTCGCTAGCCCCCTAGTATGATCCTGGTGGGCATGAGTGACTACCCTTAGAGGCCTTTTGGCGGCTCCGTCGGCAGCCACATTGCAGCCCAGCAGGATTGCCCCGTTACTGGCCACTCTAGCGCTGCACTGCAAGGGATACCAGCCCGGGGGGCGCCGTGAGGGGGTCCCCCATGGGTTAGGATTAGAATCTCATGGGATGGGGACTAATCCTGGTGTTCCCCCGGGTATTCCGAGTCTTACCCCTTAAATACTGGTACCAAGCTTTTTCAGCGTCTTCTCTGCAGCCCTTCTGGCTATCTCCACGCTGACGGGGCTGAGTGAGGACCCCTGAGACGCCATCTCTTCTAGGGTGCTCCTCATCTCCTCGAAGGCTTCAGCGGCCATGCTTGAGAGTATTGCCTCTGCATGCATACGTGCTAGTAGGAGCCTTCGGGCCTTGACCATTTCTAGGTGCCTTCCACTGCGTTTTATGTAGCTCCAGTGCTTCTCTATTGCATCTACGAGGTCCTCTATGCCCTGGCCTAGGACGGCGCTTGTCCTTACTAGCAGGGGCTTCCATTCTTGCCATCTGCCTACGATGTCCTCTTTTTCTAGGGCGAATTGTATGTAGGCTGCTGTCTTGCCTGCCTCTGGCTTGTCACTCTTGTTTACAACGTAGATGTCTCCTATCTCCATGACGCCGGCTTTTAGTGCTTGTATGTCGTCGCCGGCTCCTGGCATAGTGACTACTACTATTGTGTGAGCTGCATTCACTATGTCTACCTCGCTCTGTCCAACGCCGACGGTCTCCACTATTATCTTATCGTAGCCGGCGGCGTCGAAGACCTCTATCATGCTCAGGGCTGCCATGCTCAGGCCGCCCTTGAGCCCCCTCGTCGGTATGCTCCTGATGAATACTCCGGGGTCGCCTGCTAAGTCCTGCATCCTGAGCCTGTCACCCATTATGCTGCCTCCACTGAAGGGGCTTGAGGGATCCACTGCTATCACGGCAACCCTGTAGCCCCTCTTCCTGAGGCTCCTCACTACTTTACCCACTAGCGTGCTCTTCCCGGCTCCCGGTATGCCGGTGAAGCCTATGACATGAGCCCTGCCGGCCTTCTTAGAGGCCAGGTCCAGGATTGCCGCGCTCTCGCTGCCAGGGGTCTCTGCTATTGTGAGGAGCCTTGCTAGAGCCCTCATGTCACCCTTGAACGCCCTCTCAGCTAGCCTCTCAACCCTCGGCGTCAGGGCTGTTACGGCTCCTCACCCTCCTCCCTCCTCCTCTTCTCCTCCGCCAGGCTCCTAACGGTTTCCACTATATCGCGGAGGCTCGTGCCGGGGAGGAAGACTGCTCTGACTCCCAGCTTCTTCAAAGGCTCGACATCCAATACGGGTATCGTGCCTCCCAGAACCACCGGTATATCCTCTGCTCCCAGCTCCTTCAGGTGGCGCAGCAGCTTCTCCATTAGGTGGAAGTGGGCCCCGTTAAGTATGCTCACTCCAATCACGTCTACGTCCTCTTGGACCGCGGCTATGGCCACCTGTTGGGGCGTCTGCCTTAACCCGGTGTAGATGACCTCGAAGCCTGCATCCCTTAGCGCTCTGGCTACTACCTTAGCGCCTCTATCGTGGCCGTCGAGACCCATCTTAGCTACTAGCACCTTGTACCGGCGCCTGGGCCCGGGGCTTAGATCGCCTGCCTCCCTAGTACTCTGGAGGCTCGACATAGGTGCCGTACACCTCCTTGAGGGTCCCCATTATTTCTCCTATCGTTGCATAGCTCCTAGCCGCCTGGAGGACGTAGGGCATTATATTGTCGCCTCTCTCAGCCGCTCTCCTCAGGTCGCTTATAGCCCTCTTCCACCTCTCCTGGTTCCTCATGCTCCTGACCCACTTCACCCTCCTCTTCTGCCTCTCCTCTATCTCCGCCTGGTCGAACTCCAGGAGTGGCACCTTCCTTATCTCCTCCACCTCGTCGCTCCTCAGGATGTTAACGCCTACTATGAGTCGCTTACCCTCCTCTACTTCTCTCTGGAACTTGTACGCGCTATCCGTTATCTCCCTCTGTGGATATCCCTTCTTGATGGCCTCGAGCATGCCGCCCATCGCCTCTATCCTATCTATGTAGCGCCACGCCCGCTCCTCTATCTCGTCGGTGAGCCACTCTATGAAGTAGCTACCGCCCAGCGGGTCCACAACGTCGGCCACACCGGTCTCATAGGCTATGATCTGCTGGGTCCTCAGCGCTATCTTTGCCGCGAACTCACTGGGCACCCTGAAGGGCTCGTCGAAGCTGTTGGTGTGGAGGCTCTGCGTGCCGCCGAGCACTGCCGCTAGAGCCTCTATAGTCGTCCTTATTATATTATTCCAGGGCTCCTGGGCTACTAGGCTAACGCCACTAGTCTGCGTGTGGAACCTCAGCCAGAGGCTCCTCCTCTTCTTGGCTCCGAACCAGTCCCTCATTATCTTGGCCCACATCCTCCTGGCAGCCCTGAACTTCGCTATCTCCTCGAAGAAGTTGATGTGAGAGTTGAAGAAGAAGCTAAGCCTCGGGGCGAACTCGTCCACGTCTAACCCGCGTGCTATGAGCTGCCTCACGTACTCAATGCCGTCGGCGAGGGTAAATGCCAGCTCCTGCACAGCAGTGGCGCCCGCCTCCCTTATGTGGTACCCGCTTATGCTAATCGGGTTCCACTTTGGCAGGTGCTTCACGCTCCACTCAACCAGGTCCATCGCAACCTTGACTGCCGCCTCGGGAGGGAACACGTAGGTCTTCTGCGCCATGAACTCCTTCAGAGGGTCGTTCTGCGTTGTTCCCCCTATCCTGTGGTAAGGCACCCCCTGCTTCTCCGCCACTGCAACGTAGAAGCTTAGGAGGACCGGGGCGGGCGGGTTTATGGTCATATTGGTGGTCACTTCCCCCATGTTTATACCGTCGAATATTATCTCCATGTCCTTCAGGGTGGGTACGCTGACGCCTACTATACCCACTTGCCCCTCAGCGAGGGGATCGTCAGGGTCTATGCCTACGAGCGTTGGGTCGTCGAAGGCAAGGCTCAGCCCCGTCTCGCCATGCTTTATCAGGAATTTGAGCCTCTGATTCGTCTCCTCGGGGCCGCCGTAGCCCGAGAACATCCTCATGGTCCAGATCCTGGCCCTGTACATGGTGGCGTGGATTCCCCTGGTGAAGGGGTACTCTCCGGGGAGTCCAAGCTTCTCCATGTAGTCCCAGTCTTTCAAGTCTAGGGGGGTATACACTCTTTTCAGTGGAATACCGCTTATAGTGGTGAACTCCTTCATCCTCTCAGGGAGCTTCTTGAGCCACTCAGGCACTACCTCCCGCTCCCACTTCTCGTACTCCCTAGCTATCCTCTCAAGCTCCTCATCCCTGAATACGCCCACGGAGAGACGCACCTCCAAGACCCCAGAGGCGGCCCGGGATGGGCCCTAGCCCTCCCAGATGGCTTGCCTTAGGTGTGGCGGGGCGCCAGTAGCCCCCTGCTTCCCAGGTTTATCCATGCCGCGGGGTAACGGGTTCCATGAGTGGGATTCATAACAGGTTGTGGAGGGGGTATCCAGTGGGTGGAGGCACCGTGAAAGTATACAGCGAGGTACTCGGCAGGGAAGTCGAGGTGCCGGAGGAGCCCAAGAGAATAGTGAGCCTGAGCCCAGCCCTCACCGAGACCCTCTTCCTCCTGGGACTCGCCGATAGAGTAGCAGGAGTAAGCTACTACTGCGACAAGCCCCCGGAGGCCAGGAGTAAGCCCCGGGTTGGGAGCTACTGGAGCGTCAGCTACAGCAAGCTGGACGAGCTAAAGCCTGACCTGGTGCTAGTGACTACAGGGGCCCAGAGGAAGATACTGGACGAGCTAGCCTCAAGATACACCGTCTACCCAGTGCCCCTCCCCGTAAGCGTCTCAGGCATCATGGACCAGGTAGTACAGGTCGGCATAGTGACTGGCGCGCTCGAAGAGGCTAGAAAACTAGAAGCCGAGCTGGTCTCAGCAGCTGAGAGGCTCAGAGGCGCCCTCACGGGGCTCAAGGCCTACTACGAGGTCTTCCTCGGCGGCCCCGTATCCTTCGGCGCCCACACCTACCTAGCAGACCTATTCCACCTCATGGGCGCCGCGACGCCCTTCCAGCGAGACAGGACCACTTGGGTCATAGACCCGCCCATTGAGAGAATCAAGGAGTTCGACCCCGAAGTCGTAATCTACGAGCCCAGCCCCTACGCCAAGGTCAAGCCGGAGGAGGAGCTGGCCAAGAGGGGCCTAAGCGACTTGAGAGCCCTGAGAGAGGGCAGACTTCTCGTACTTGAGCCCGACAGCCTAGCACACTACGGACCCAGCCTCCTAACAACAATAACACCAAAACTAATCAGCGAAATCAAGAAAATAACCTAATAGCCTGCAGACAATAGCCTAATCATAATATATACATATATGTGAACCGTGTTTTGTATCATGGTTTGGCTCATGGTGCTCCGGGCCCCTGCATAGCCCTTAAAAGGATAGACTAGCCCACGGGATAACCAGGAAACCGGCAAAAAACCAGGCGGACAAACAAAAAGAAAACTACAACGCTGAGGCCTTAGCGAGTGTGGACTATACGGCTCCGGGCCCCGGGGTTAGGCGGGCCTTCTACGCTGTGGAGGCGCTATACGCAATCTCGCAGCCATTCGTGGGTGAACGAGTTTCCGAGTACCTTGCTGAGGCTGACAGGCAGCTCAGGCAGGGGAGGCCCCTCTGGCTGCTTATAGATTGCTGGTTAGGGCGCTGGGGGTGATCCTAAGTGACCTTGATAGGCGCGGCCTACTCATTAGGAGGAAGGAGCTGATGGGGGTCGCGAAGGAGTGAGTGTGGACCTCGAGAGGCTGGAGAGGCTTAGGGACGAAATACAGGCGTTGAGGAGCGCTTACGGCTGCAAGCCTTCCAAGTACTCGAGCGCGAAGATAGCTAGGCAGGCGGTAGAGGATGACGGGTTCCAAGCGTTTATACTAATCGGGGGAAGGGTCACGGAAAGTCAACGTACTCGATAAAGACGGTGGCATACTACTACATGTATTACGAGGGGCTGCCGTGCGGGGAGGCTTACCTGGAGGCGCTGGATAGGCTAGCATTTACAGCTAGCGAGCTGCTCGAGAAGCTCGAGAGATACAGCGACTTCATAATATGGGATGACGCGGGCGTCCACGGCTCCATATACCTGTGGTTCATGGGGGAGGGGCAGGAGTACCTGCGGGCCCTGGCTGACTGGTACGATGTCGCCAGGACGGAACTCAAAGTATTGATAATGAACACGCCCAGCAAGCGCAAACTACCCCCGGTAATACGTGACGACCCGGAGTCGTTGCTGGTAAGGGTGAGAAGGAACGGCTACAAGGAAATCCCGGCCATAGGGAAGGTTAAGATTAGCCTGGCGAGAGCGGCCAGGAACATAGAACCCCTATTCACAGACAGAACATACCGGGAAGAGGTGTATAGGGACTACTTCACAGTATGGCTCCCCACCCCAGTCTATCAATACTACAACATTAAAGGAAGAGTTACAGCGTCGGCGCTAGGGAGAGGCTCAAAGAGGTTATACAGAGGCACAAAGATAGGATCGAGATCCCCTGGCGAAAGGCGCAAGGTGTTGATGCAGGCTTAAGAGGGGGAGAGGAGGTATTATAGTTGGGGGCCTAGCGTGGAGAGGAAGGTTAGAGTCGTTAGGGTTGAGAGCTGGAGCGAGATCCCCGAGGTGCTGGAGCCTGGAGTGTATATTGTTAATGGGGAGAGGCACACTATAAGGGCTAGGGTTCTCAAGGAGGACCTGCTTAAGGCGCTTAGACGTGCAGCGAAAAAGGGGATAAGGGTCTAGGTCCAGCGCCGCCGGAGGTTCCTGTAGACCCTGCTCCTATGCTCTACAACTAGTATCCTGACTAGGCATCTATCCACTAGGATGATCTCGAAGAGTACTCTGTAGTCCCCGAGCCTCATCCTCCTTATGCGTAGCTCCTCGTGCACTATGGGCTCCCTCAGCAGGGTGAATATAAACCTCCTATCGTCGTTGAGGCTCTCTTCCAGCTCCTCGACTGCTCGGAGTAGGCGCTGGAGTACATGAGGGTCTAGCTCCTCTGCAAGGCCCTCGGAGAGGGTGACCCTCCATCTACCGTAGCACTCCTCCAGCGGGGTTCTACGCCTCCTCCTCGAACTCAAACCTCTCCCCCGCGATCTCCCTTATGATGTCCTCGTCTAGCGGTAGGCCCCTGCTGCATAGGGCCATGACTACTAGCTGCTTCTTAGTGCTTGGAGGGGGCCCGCAGGGCTTGTAGGCCCAGCGTAGGCCCAGCCAGGCTAAGTAGGGCTCCAGAGCCTCGGACAGCTCTCCGCAGCTAGCGACCCCGTGCAGGTACGGGGCCAGCCCGGCGACTAGATCCCTACACCCTCTACCCTCCCCTGGGCAGCACAGAGCGTCCTTGAGCGCATAGACTAGACGCTCAGCCGACCTTTTACCCCACTTATAAAGGTCTACGCCGCCAACGAAAACTCAACTCCTCCTCACCACAGCTAGGAGCCAGATTAGCAGGATCGCGGCTACGGCTCCGAGGCCCAGCGAGGCGGCTGGGGGGAGCCCGGGGCCCCCGGCGTCAAGGGAGACCTCAAGCCTCTGAAGGGTCTCGGGCTCGGCAGTGGGCTCGAGGATCCAAGGCTCGGGCCCCGGACCGGGCGTGCTAATAGTTGTTGAGGTAGTTGATGTTGGGGTGGTTGCGACAAACAAAAAGAACACTACAACCCAGCGCCCGGAGAAGCTATCTCACCGCGCGAGTTCCTCCGCTACGCCGCTAGCAAAGGCGTGAAGATAGTCGTCGACAAGGAGGCTAGGGACGCCCTCTACGAGGTGGCGGAGCTTCTCGGAGAGAAAGATGTGAATA